>JBOGTX010000478.1:0-2789 GCA_050695695.1 Chloroflexota bacterium | reverse complement strand
GCAGGTCCTCCGGCTGGCGTGGGAAGACGGCGCAGGCTTTCGGATAGTCGTCGGTGTCGTGAATCTTGCAGCGCCCCTGCTCGTCCAATTGGGCACAGACGTGGGTGACCCGGGCGACCAGCTGCTTTCCCTGGTGGCCAAGCCGGACCGACGCGCCGTCGGGCAGGGGAACCTCAACGCTGCCCTGGCGGACCGCCAGCCCACGGGTTCGGTAGAAGTGCGCGAGGTCGGGATCGACGATGACCGGCAGTGGCACCTGGATTCCCAGGGGAGTGCGCCGCACCGCGCCGGGGTGGGGAATCGGGATGACGAGGAGCCGACAGCAGAGGGTGCAGCGGCAGCACTCGCCAACCCGTTTCACGCGAGCGGGTCCAGGAGGATGCCGGCGCCAACCGTCTCATTCGTTGCCTCGTCGATCAGGATGAAGCTGCCGGTCGTCCGATTCCGGTGATAGGGGTCGTAGAAGAGCGGCGCCGCCGTCCGCAGGGACACCCGCCCGATCTCGTTGAGGCCGAGCGACTCGACGCCGCGCTCTTCGCCCAATGAATTGATCTCGACTCGGAATCGCAGCTCCTTGACGACTGCCCGGGTGTTGCGGGTGGTGTGCTTGATCGCGTAGCGCTTGCCAGCGCTGAGCTTACTGGTCGAAAGCCAGCAGACGGTTGCTTCGAGGTCCTGGCCCACCGCTGGCCGGTCGTCGACCGCGACGATCATGTCACCACGGGAAACGTCGAGGTCGTCGGCGAGGGTCAGGGTGACGCTCATCGGCGGGAACGCCACCTCGGTCGGTCCATCGAGGGTGTCGATCGATTTGATCCGGGTCTTGAATCCGCCGGGCAGGGTCACGACCTCATCGCCGGGCCGCGGCAGGCCGCCGGCCACCTGGCCGGCGTAGCCGCGGTAATCGTGGTAGTCGGTTCGGTGGGGCCGAATCACCCACTGCACCGGGAATCGAAGGTCGACCAGGTTGCGGTCCTTCGCGATCGAGACCGTCTCCAGGCAGTGCAGCAGGGTGGGACCGTCATACCACACCATGCTGGCCGAGCGATCGACCACGTTGTCGCCGTACAGCGCCGAGATCGGGATGAATCTCGGGTCCGGCACCGCCAGACGGTCTAGGAACGGTTGGAAATCGCGGCGGATCGCCTCGAACACGTCCTGGGAATAGTCCACCAGGTCCATCTTGTTGACGCAGATGACGAAGTGAGGAATGCGCAGCAGCGACGCGATGAAGGCGTGCCGCCGAGACTGTTCGGTGATGCCGTGGCTCGCGTCGACCAGGATGACCGCCAGGTCTGACGTCGAGGCACCGGTGACCATATTACGAGTGTACTGGACGTGGCCGGGGGTATCGGCCAGGATGAAGGTGCGCTTTGGCGTCGAGAAGTAGCGGTAGGCGACGTCGATCGTGATGCCCTGCTCGCGCTCGGCCCGGAGCCCGTCGGTTAGCAGCGCGAGATTGACGTAATCGGCGCCCTGATCGCGACTGGCGCGCTCGATCGCCTCGAGCTGGTCCTCGAAGATTGACTTGGTCTCGTACATCAGGCGCCCGATCAGCGTGCTCTTGCCGTCGTCGACCGAGCCGGCGGTCGAGAAGCGAAGCAGGTCGGTCGTCGCGGTGATGGGGGCTGGTGGCTGGACCATTAGAAATATCCCTCGCGTTTGCGGTCTTCCATCGCGGCGCTCGAGAACCGGTCGTCGGCGCGGGTCGCGCCGCGCTCGGAGAGGCGGGACGTCGCGACTTCGGCGATGATCTCGTCGATCGTCCGGGCCGACGACCGAATGGCCGCGGTGCAGGTCATGTCGCCGACGGTGCGGTAGCGCACCTCGTCCTCGAAGGGCGCTTCTCCGTCGCGGGGGCGCATGAACTCCCCGGCCGCCAACAGCATGCCGTCGCGCTCGAACACCTCGCGGCGGTGGGCGTAATAGATCGACGGCAGATCGAGCCGCTCCTCGGCGACGTACTGCCAGACGTCCAACTCGGTCCAGTTCGCGATCGGAAACGCCCGCACGTGCTCGCCGGCGTGGATTCGCGCGTTGAAGAGGTTCCAGAGCTCCGGCCGCTGGCGCTTCGGATCCCACTGGCCGAACTCATCGCGGAAGGAGAACACGCGCTCTTTGGCGCGGGCCTTCTCTTCGTCGCGCCGCGCGCCGCCCAGCGCCACGTCGAACTTCAGCTCGCCGATCGCGTCGAGCAGGGTCGTCGTCTGCAAGCGGTTGCGCGAGGCGCCCGGTACCTTCGACTCGACCACCCGCCCCTGGTCGATCGAATCCTGGACGTAGCGGACGATCAGCCGCTCGCCCAGCGCGGCGATGCGGCGATCGCGAAAGTCGAGGGCTTCCGGGAAGTTGTGTCCGGTGTCGATGTGCAGAATCGGGAAGGGGAAACCGCCGGGGCGGAACGCCTTCTCGGCAAGGCGGAGCAGGACTGCCGAGTCCTTCCCGCCAGAAAACAGGAGGACCGGGCGTTCGAACTCCGCGGCGGCCTCGCGCATGATGAAGATGGCCTCGGCCTCGAGCGCCCGCAGGTGGGTCAGATTGTACTGACCACCGGGGGCGCCGGGTTGGGCTCCATCGTCCCGAACCTTCGGGGTCGGGCTATTGACCGCCATGTGTCCTCCGCTTGCTGCTGACTCAGGTATCGCCGGCTGCGACGTCGCCATGAACTCTCGCTTAGGAAACCATCCGCGCCGTCGCATCGTCAAGTGATTTTGCTACCGTTGGCGAGCCAGCCAGTTTTCTCGTTGGCTCGACGACATCGTCCTCGATCCGGAGCGGTTGATCTGGCA
>JBOGTX010000477.1:0-8445 GCA_050695695.1 Chloroflexota bacterium | reverse complement strand
GTACCGAGAGGCCGCTCCGGCGCTCGCCGGGTCGCGCTCCAGCCTGGAAGGAATCTGCCGCCATTGAACGCGTTTACCCACCTGGATCCGAGCGGTCGACCGCACATGGTCGACGTGTCCGATAAGGACGTCACTCGGCGCGAGTCCACCGCGCGGGGGCGAGTGGTGATGGCACCGGCGACGCTGGCCGCGATCGAGGCCGGACAGGTCGAAAAGGGGGACGTGCTGGCGACCGCGCAGGTCGCCGCGGTCATGGCCGCGAAGCGCACCTGGGAGATTATCCCGTTGTGTCACGTGCTCAACCTCACCGGCGTGTCGGTGGCTTTTCGGCTGGATCGGGCAGCCAACGCCGTGGAGATCGCCGCGACGGTGAAGACGATCGGGAAGACTGGCGTCGAGATGGAGGCGCTCACTGCCGTCAGCGCCGCGGCGCTCACGATCTACGATATGTGCAAAGCGGTCGATCCGTCGATGCGCATCTCGGATATTCGCCTCACCCGCAAGAGTGGCGGCAAGAGCGGCGAGGTCATCCTCGAGGACTGATTGAGGCGTTTCTTCGGCCGCCGAGATGCTCTGGCGGCGCTCTTTCTCGCCATCCTGACCATTCTGATCTATTTCCCACTGACGATCCAGGGTCGGGTGCTGTCGAGCTTCGACTCGCTGGTCTACTTCTATCCCAACGCGGTGTACCTGGCGGAGCGGGTCAGGGCAGGACAGCTCCCGCTCTGGGATCCGTACCTGTTCGCCGGCGTTCCGTTCCTGGCGAACAGTCAGGTGGGCGCGCTTTACCCACCGAATTTGCTGTACCTGCTCGGCCCGGTCAGCCGCGGGTACGCCAGGCTCGTCGTCCTCCACGTCTGGTGGCTCGCGTTCGGGACGTACCTGCTCGGTCGGGCAAGCCTCGGTACCAGCCGTCTGGCGGCGCTGTTCGCGGCGATCGCGGTCGCGTTCGGCGGCTTCGTCGGAGGAATGAATGGCCACCTGAATCAGCTCGAGGCGCTCGCCTGGGCACCCCTGGCCATTCTCCTCGTCGAACGCGGCGCGGTTGCGCGGAGCTGGCGCATTCAGGTTCTCGCCGCGATCCCGTTCGCGCTCTCGGCGCTGGCTGGCCACAGCCAGGAGCTCTACATGACCGGTGTCATGGCCGCGCTGGCCGGATTCTCCCGGGTGGTCCAGGGCTGGGCCGGCCGCGCGCCTTTTGGGTGGCCCCCCTTGGAGCGTCCGGGATCCCCGGCGCCTCCGAAAAAGCTGGCCATTCCCCAGAGGCTCGACCCCGCCACGATCGCGGCCGATCTGGTCCGGCTCGCCGTCGGACCCGCGCTCGGGGTCACGATCGCGGCCGCGCAATTGGTGCCAACCCTCGAGCTGACTCGGTTGTCGATTCGATCGGCGGGACTGGATTTCGCCGACGCCGCGTCGTTCTCGCTGCCGCCGCCACTCGTCCTGACGACCCTCTTGCCCTCGATCGGGCAATCACCCCCGTCGACCGAGTGGCTCGGTTACGTTGGGCTCGTCACGGTCGTCCTCGCGGTCGTCGGGCTGTGCCGTCGCCCGTCGCCCGAAGCCTGGTGGCTCGCCGGGCTGGCCGCCGTCGGACTCGCGCTCGCGCTGGGAAAGTACACCCCGATTTTTCACCTTGCCTTCGAGGTGGTGCCGGGCGTCCGCCTATTTCGGGTTCCAGCGCGCTGGCTAACGCTCTGGACACTTGGGATCGGGCTGCTCGCCGCCTGGGGATTCGATTCGGTGGTCGGATGCGGCGTACGGGCGACGGCGCGCCGGTCGATTGGCCCGACGTCGGGATTGTCCGAGCTGACGCGATCGCTCGCGATCGTCGGTGGACTGATCGCCCTTGGCGTGATCGGCATCGAGACCTACACCCATCGTCAGCTCATGACCTGGCCAGCGCGCGCGACGCTTGAGCTTTGGGGCGGGTCGCTCGCCGCCCTGCTGGCGATCTGGTGGATCGCGCGGTCTTCGCGGAGGGCAGCCGCCTGGGGGCTGCTCGCGCTGGTTGCCAGCGAGCTAGTGATCGCCTCCCTGAGTTTGCCCTACCAGGATGCGATCTGGCTGGACGGAGTTGAGACCCATCGCGTCTCGGTTGACTATCTGCTTGCTCAACACACCTCGGATCGGGTGATGGCGATTGGCGAAAATTCGTTTGACCCGGGCGACCTGGCGGACCTCCGCAGGCTGCTCTCCGGGACGCTCTCGAGCGATGCGATCGCCGAGTACGTCACGGCGGTCAAGCACGTGGAGGGGCTCACCCCCAACCTTTCGCTCCGGTTCGGAATTCGGACGATCGACGGTTACGATGGCGGCCTCCTGCCGCTGAATCACTTCGCTGCCTTGAAGCAGCTGTTCCCGGTCCAGGGCACGGTCGTCGCGGATGGCCGACTGCGGCTCCAGCTCAAGTCGGTGCCGGATCCCCGGCTTCTCGGCTGGCTCGACGTTCGCTACGTGCTGATCAACCGGCTGCGCGACCAGTGGGTGGACGGGGTGTACTACGATCTTTCGGTGACTCAGCCGGCTGGGCCCGGCGCTCCGCTCGTTCTGCCGGCCACCGCGCCCTTTCCGACGACGGCGATCGGGGTGATCTTTCGGGGCGAGGATGGCGCGGCGCCGGTCGGCACTCTGAGACTGGACGCGGGGAGCCAGACGGCCTTCCTCGCGGTCGGCACCGGCTCGCGGGCCGGGAAACACCTCGACAGCGACGTCGACCCCGATGGCGTCTGGCTCTGGACGATCAATCTGCCCCGCCCGGCCGACGTCTCGTCGGTGATCGCGACCTGGCAGGGGCAGTCGCCAATTGCCCTGCGATCGCTGTCCCTGATCGACCGTCGAACCGGTCTGAGTCAGGCGCTGAGCGTGTCCCCGGACTATCGCCTCGCCTTCCTTGGCGACGTGAAGGTCTATGAGAACCGCGACGTCCTTCCCCGGGCGTTCCTGGCCGATGGCCTGGATGTGGTCGCGAACCCCGGGGCGGTGACGACCGAGCTGGAACGCGGTGGCTGGGATCCGCGGGCGTACGCGGTGGCTTCGGCGTCGGAGGTTCCGGTCAGTCAAGCCTTTCGGACGAGTGGCGACCCGGGCGCCGCGACGATCGCCGAGGACGAACCGGAGCGGGTCGTGGTTCAGACGAGCGCGGCTGGCCCCCGGATCCTCGTGCTGACCGACTCTTTTTATCCGGGCTGGCAGGTGACGGTCGACGGAGTCCGCGAGCCGATCCTGCCGGTGAACAGCCTCTTCCGGGGCGTCGTGCTCAGCCCCGGGATGCACCGGGTCGCCTTCAGCTATCAACCGGCGTCCTGGCGGATTGGGATCATCGTGAGTGTGATCGGTCTGGTCGTCACCGCCGGCGCGCTCGCGCTCATCCGGCGTTGACGCCCCTTGAATCGCGGTCTTATACTACGGCGGCGGATCCAGGAGCGGAAGGGTGCGGTTGGATCGGCGAGTTCGCGACCGACGGGTTGGCCTGGCCATGCTGATCGCCGCGATGGTCGTGGTCGGGTCACTGGCCCAGGCCGCGAACGCTTCGCCGGACCTCCTGGCCATCCGGGGCGTCACGATCACCAACGTGACCGACACCGGCTTCAGCGTGAGCTGGGTGACCGACTCGCCACTGCCGGGAAGCGGATCGGTCGACTACGGGACCAGCGCGACTGCCCTGGTTTTTCAAACGACCGAGGCGGCGCCGGTCGCCGGGGCCCGGGGAGACGTTCACGACGTCAACGTGCGCTCGTTGAACGCTACCACCACCTACTACTTCTCAGTCGTCGACGCCGGGGTCAGCGATCCGACGACCGGCTACGTCTACCGGGTCACCACCGGTCCTACCCTGCAGAACACGCCCACGATTCACTGGGCGACCGGGCAGGTCTTTCAGTCCGATGGCAAGACGCCCGCCGTGGGCGCTCTGGTGACGGTGCGGGTGTTGGACAACGCGAACCTGAACGGCACCAGCCCGACGACCTCGGCCCCGCAGTCTGGATTCACCAATGGCCAGGGGGACTGGACCATCGCCTTGAGCCCGCGTTCGTCGGATAATTCAAGCGTCTTCAATTACGCGACGAATGGCGCGGACTTCCTGCTCATCACCGCCGAGGGCGGTGGCCTGGGGGCGGTGTATCCGGCTCAGAGCACCTCGATCAAGCTGGATAATAGCGGCGACGTGGTCGTCCCGCCGCTGACCCTGGGCGGCGGGGTCAACCCAGCGGAAACTCCGATCGCCGTGGTGATCAGCCCCACCACGACCGCGACCTCGACGGCCACCCTGGTGCCGACGACCGCGGGCGCCGCGACCAGCGCGGTCGACCGGAGCACCCCCGGGTCGGCCACGCCGACCGAGGAGACCTCGTCGCCAGGGAACACCGCGACGCCAACTCGGACACTCATTGTCATTCCCACGGTGGTCATCCCCACCCGGGTCGTGGCGCCGGTGCGGATTCCGGTCGAGTCTCCGCCCCCGGTTCCGACGCTTCCGGCGGTTCGGCCCCCCGAACCGCCGTCGCCATCGGCGACCCTGGCCGCCGCGCCGACCGCTCGGCGGCCGGCGGCCGAGGCTTTCCCGCCGGGGCCAATCGGCCGGGTCTTCCCGGGTAGCGGGCGCGCGGTGCCGCCTTCACCAGCCGCCACGGCAACCGTCAGTCCGACCGCTACCGCTCCGGTGCCGCCGGACGCGTCGTCGGCCGCGGCCACCACGGCCGGCTCGAAAGGTCCCCTCCGGTCGCTGACGCTGATCGTCTCGACCGGGCTGGCCCTGGTTGGGCTGGGCCTGGCGCTCTCGGTCGTGGGGCTGATCGATCAGCGCCGGGGCGGATAGGCGACCAGCTTCTCCCAGATGCTCGCCGGGACGGACCGCTGTTGGATCAGGCAGCCACCCTCGGGGATGAGCTGACCGGGCTGACCGACGAATGGGCCGTTTTCCGGAAACGAGACATCGAAGTAGGTATCGCCAGGAGCCATTTCCGCCCCGGTCTCGCAGAAGCTGATCTGCCCGATCTCCTCGTCGTTGAAGCTATTCAGCCAGGCGAAGCGATCGCGCAGTCGGCGCGCCTCGTCCGCGCGCTGGGATTGGGTCAGGTGTTGGGATCGCGCCGCCGGTTGGGATTGAGTGGCGGGTTGAGATCGAGTCGATTGAGCGCCGTTCTGGCCATGCGGATCCATGTTTACCTCCCTCGCCGATGTCGATGGGCGGGAGGGCAATTCCGGCAGAATGCAGGCCAGGGCTCATTCCCAGCGAAACGTCTTCGCCGCCACGATCAACGCGAAGGCGGCCCAGGCAACCAGGAGGACCGCGCTGAGGGTCGGAAACACCGGCGCGCCGGTCAGCGCGTAGCGAAGGGTATCGCTGAGGGCGGTCGCTGGCAGGATCTCGCTGATTGGCCGCAGCAAGGGCGGCAGGTGATCGGTGGGCATCAAGACGTCTCCCAGCAGGAGAAACAGCAGGTAGAGCCCATTGGCGATCGCGAGCGTCGCCTCGGCGCGGAGCGCGCCGGCCATGGCCAGACCGATCGCGCTGAACGCGAGCGTGCCGACAACCAGACCGACCACCGCGAGAACCCCCGATCCACCATGCGGCGACCAACCGTACCCGATGATGGCCACCGCCAGCAAAAGGATGACTTGAATGACTTCGAGTGCGAGAACCGAGAGCGCCTTGGCCACGAGCAACCCCCAGCGGGGTAGCGGAGATCCGCCCAGACGCTTTAGTACGCCGTAGTAGCGTTCGTACGCGGTGGCGATGCCAAGATTCACCATGCCGGTCGAGATGATCGCCAGGGCGAGGATGCCCGGCACCAGGAAATCCAGCGGGCTCGACGACGTCGTCGGGATCAGGCCGAGCGACGCGAAGAACACGAGGAGCACCAGCGGGACGATGATCGTCACCAGGACGTTTTCGCCACGGCGCATCGTCAAGACCAGCTCCATTCGCGCCTGAGCAAGAACCGCCCGCCCGACCGATCGAGTCATTCTCGGAGCTCCTTCCCGGTCAGGCGGAGGAAGACGTCTTCGAGCGTTCCCTGCCCGATCCGCAGCTCGCGAGGCACGATGCCCTGGGCGCGGAGCCAGGATGCTAGCTCGACCAGAAGATCCAACGCGGCATCGGTCTGCACGACGTACTGGCCGGCCTCTCGCTCGCGAGCGCCGGTCGCATAGGGCAGGCGGGCGAGCGCATCGACGTCCACCGGGGCCGGCAAGGTCAGCCAGACGTCGCTGGACGCGTCGCCGCCGGTCAGCTCGCCGGGGCTACCGAGCGCGATCAGCCGTCCGGCATCGACGATCGCCACCCGGTCCGCCAGACGCTCGGCCTCGTCGATCAGGTGGGTGGTCAGAATCACGGTGACGCCCCGTTCCTTCAAGCCCCGCACGATATCCCAGGTCGCGCGACGCGCCTGGGGATCCATCCCGGCGGTCGGCTCGTCCAGAAAGACGAGCTCGGGTTGGCCGACCAGGGCGACCGCGAGCGACAGTCGCTGCTTCTGGCCACCCGACAGGCGACGATAGCGAGTCCTCGCCGCGTCCTCCAGCCCCACCAGGCGCAAGAGCGCGTCGGGATCGGCGGGTTTTTCATAGTAGCTCGCGAAGAGGTGGATCATCTCGACGGGATTGACCGCCGGGTAGAAGCCCCCCTGCTGGAGCATCAATCCGATCCGACGGTGGAGCTCGGCGCCCTCGCGCTGAGGATCCAGGCCAAGCACTCGGACCGAGCCCGCGTCCCGCGGTCGGTAGCCCTCGAGAATTTCGACGGTCGTGGTCTTCCCGGCGCCGTTCGGCCCCAGCAGCGCAAAGACTTCACCGGCCTGGACGTGGAAGCTGAGGTCCGAGACGACCGCGCGGCCGGAGTAGCTCTTGGTCAGGTGCTCGACGGCGATGGCCGCGACGGTGGTGGGCAGAATAGGAGTGGTCGCTGATTGTGCCAATTGGTTCGCCTCGGGTTCGTGACACGATGATACCCTGTGTGGCGGTGAGCTGTCAAAGACCGGGTCAGGCCGATGGGCCTGGCCGCCGATTGTTCTGGCTCAGGTGAATTGCTATAATCCGCTCAGAATATCACCTGGCCATGCGAGGGGACGAGCGGACTGACGCTCATTTGTGCGTCGAACGTATGACCGGCGGAGGATTGGTGGATGTGGTGGTGACCTGGCCGCGCGAGGAGCTGGCCGCGCGGCTGCGCGAGCGGAGCAAGCGCGATCTGATCGAGAGCATGCTGGTACGCTCACCCAACCCCGGCGCGACGGAAAAGCTCGTGATCGCCCTCGAAGCCTACCCGCTGGTGTATTTGCTGCTGGCCAGCGAGCACCCGACGAAGATCTGGATCCTCGATCGCGACGAGAAGGTTTCGAGCGCGGACATCCTGACCCCGGAGATGCGCGGACGACGCTGGCACTCGGCCAACCTATCGATCGACGATTGCGAAGGGCTGACCGACGCCGCCCCGGGACTGGTGGCGATGGTGGCGTCGTGGCGAAGTGTGCTGGTGATGCGCCACGAGTTCGCCCACGTCGTCACCACTTTTTTCAGCCCCGACCAGCGCGCGGCCCTCGGGCAGCTTTTTCTGCGGTCCCAGGCGGCCGATCACTTCAGCGAGCCACTCGCGCGCGAGAGCATCGGCGAATTCGTGGCCTGCGCGATCAGCTACCTCTTCTTCGACGACCTGCGCGCCGACCTCAGCCAGTTCGACCCGGTGCTCTACCGGTTCGTTTCGCGGCTGCTCAGCCGGGCCGAGGACTTGAGTCAAACGATTCTACTGACGGACGCCGCGCACGCAGAGGGTGAGACCCTTGCGGGGCGACCGGCGGCCCCGGAGTGGTCCCGTTCTTGCTAGCCGGTTAGCGGGGACGATCTAACGAAGGATCGGCGCGGTTCCCTGCTCCGGCGCGGCATTCCGGGAAGAGCGTCGGGGCAGCCGGGTGGTATGCCCCGGATACCATTCGGCGATCGATCAGCGCCACAGCCCCACGTTGGAGGAAGAGACCGTGATGAACTATGGCTACGGCCAAGCGTCAGGCTGGCCGTATAACAACCCGTACTGGTCCCCGACCGGTTGGGGCGGTAACTTCGGCGGAAACTACGGATTCGGCGGTTATGGCAATCCGTGGTTGGGATACGGCACGTTTCCCTACGCGCCGGTACCGTTCGTGTCCGCCGCCGGCTGGCCGCAGGCCGAGGACGGCGAGATCAAGTACTTCGTCGAGAACGCGCTCGACAACGATCCGGAGATTCCGGCTCACGCGAACGTCAACGTCGACGTGCACGGCGGCGTGGTCACGCTGACCGGCACCGTCCCGAACAAGCGGATGAAGCACGCGGCCGGCGACGACGCGTGGTGGATCCCCCAGGTGCTCGACGTCCACAACGAGATCAACGTCGTCTCGCGCCGTGAGCGCTCGGCCGAGAGCGAAAAGCCTGGCGCGTCCGCCAGCCGACGCGCGCCGACGACCACCA
>JBOGTX010000476.1:0-1622 GCA_050695695.1 Chloroflexota bacterium | reverse complement strand
GCTCGAAGTAGGTGTCGTCGTCGAAGACGCCGAGGGCATCGCGCGCCGGGTTCTGCAAGAACGGGCCGAGGCTCTGGAAGATATCCTCGGCCACGCCGGCCGGCCGGGCGTAATCGCCACCGGTCGGCCAGATCTGCGGCACGAACAGCTCGAAGCGATCGGCGTTCGCGCTCAGGGCGATCAGCTTGAGCCGCAGGTAGCCTTGCACCGGCGAGCCATCGATTTCGTAGGTGTCGAGCGCCCAGTCGCTCCACTCCCCGACGCCAAGGTTGGCGATCGGGTCGCTCGCGTCGCGGGTCGCGGCGACGATCACCCGGTCGTACCCCTGCGGGCCGGAGGCGTAGATCAAACCGAGGTACGGCTTCGGCGTGCCGACCTTGCCCCGCGCCATGTCCGCGCGCCCGCGCGCCAGCGGTCGGACCGTCAACGCGACTTCGAGGGGCGGCCGCGCCGAGCTCGGCAGGTTGGTCCAGCCCCGGGTCGGGGCGGGCGTCACGAGGTCGTAGGGCGAATCCTCCTGGAGGGCGCTCGGGTCGAGCGTCTCCGGATCGCGATCGCCGCCGATCTGGCGGGGCGCCCACTTGCCGCCGACGAACAGGTGATAGCCGGCGATCTGGTGGTGGTTCGAGACGCCCGGGCCGGTGCCCTCGACCTGGATGCCGGTCGTGACCGTGGGCGGCCAGGACATCTCCCACTTGACCAGGATTGGCTTTTTCCCGGCCCGCTCGACGGTATTCCAGAGGTACTCCGACTGGGAGAGTCGGGTGTTGATGCCCCAGACCGTCTCGGTGAGCGGCTGCCCGAGGGCGCGGATGTTGAAGTCCATCACCTGGTGGGAGCCCGGCCAGGAGCCGGTCGAGAGCGCCGTCCAGCCCGGAGGCGTCAGCGTCGGGAAGACGCCGATCATCGGACGGTGCGCGCCGGACTCGACGAGCCGCTTGAGGTTCGGCATGTGGCCCCAGGCGATCATATTCTTGACGAGATCCATGCTCGCCCCGTCCATCCCGATGACGATCGCGCGCTTCGCTGGGCATCCCACGGAATCCTCCTTCTCTCCGGCGCCGGCCGGGCACCGGAGAGGATGGTAACGCCATGCTCTCCCGGGCGTCAACCCGCGACCCACCAACCGGTCGAACGCGGAATCGTTGGCGGCACCAGGCGGGTGCCGCCCCTCACCTGAAGTCCGCGGATCGATCGGATCGCGGCGATTGGACTCAAGATCCGCATGCTATAATGCTCGCGGACTCCATTGAGGAATACTGACATGAGCAGCCAGGTCAGTGAAAGAGGCCAGATCACGATCGATCGCACCGTCCGCGATCAACTGGGGGTTCGTCCCGGCATGGTCGCGTACCAGCGCGTGATCGACAATCGCCTCGAAGTGGTGTTCCTTCCCGCGCCCCACCGACGGTCGCTCTACGGGGTGTTGCGGGATGACGGGCACGCTCCCGCGGTCGTCACTCCGGATCAATTGGAGGAAGCGGTCATGGAAGCGCTCGCGACCGAACGGGAGGAATTTGGTCCGACCGATGCCTGAGTCGCTTCGGGCGGTCGACGCGAACGTCCTGCTCCGTTATCTGTTGCGGGACGTCCCCGATCAGGCAGACCGGGCGCGTCGTCTG
>JBOGTX010000475.1:0-4979 GCA_050695695.1 Chloroflexota bacterium | reverse complement strand
ACCGTGGTGGGCCTCCCGCGCGCTTGGCGACGCCGAGACGACCAGGGTCGTCGGCTCGGCCGGATCGACCGCCAGTCCCCAGAGGTAACGCCAGCGGAGGCCGGCGTCGTCGCCGCGCCAGGTCGTGCCACCGTCGAGGCTCTCTGCGAAGCCGCCACCGGCCGCCTCGTAGACGTAGCCGGGCGCCAGGCGCGGTGTACGCAGGGTGTGCGAGTCGGGTTGGGAGCCGGGCATCCGGTCGTCCCAGGTCAATCCATCGTCCCGGCTGCGCATCACCCCGCCAAGCTCGATCCCGACGAACAGGCGCCCGGCCACGTTCGGATCCGGCGCGATCCAGCGCACGTGGTGGGTCCAGGGACGCGGCGGAAAGCTCCAGGTGGGCGCCGAGGGAATGCTCTTCAGGGCGGGGCGCTCCTGCCAGGTCTGGCCGGCGTCGGTCGAGCGAAAAAGCGCGCTCGGCTCGGTGCCGGCCCAGACGACGCCGTGTCCGTCGACCTGCTCGAGCGCGCTCACCGCGACCGCCATCACCTCGGCTGAGGTGATACCCTCGCCGGCCGGATTCCAGGTCGCACCGGCGTCATCGCTCGTCCAGAGACCCTGCCCGAACGTCCCGCAGTAAACGCGCTCGGGCTGGAACGGGTCGAATGCCACGCACTGGGTTGGTCGCCCGGTCAGCGTCAGATCGGCGCTCCAGCCGCCGCCGCCTCGCCGAATCACCGCCAGAGCATCGCCGGTCGTCGCGTAGATCGTCGTCGTCATCTCCTACCTCCTGAACCCCGGGCGCGGTCAGCGGTCATAATCGCCGACCATCCGTCCAACTGCACCCGCGTCCGCTCATCTCTGATCAGATCGAGAATCTCGTGATTGGGTAGAAATGGCTTTCCCCTTCGCTGCTCGCCCAGATATTGTGTTCTCGTCGGTGACTCTATGATAGCAACGCGAGTCTGCTCGACGCAAGGTTCGATCCGGAGAGCGTTCGACGTTCCGGTATGATAGCCTGAGTGATGCTAGAGTAGTAGCGGCGGATTTCGAGCCTGCGGTCCGGGTTTCCCTCATCCCCTACCCCTTCCCCCAGTGCGCGGTGGAAGGGTCTTAGCAGATGCTCTATCTCCTGAGTCCCCTCTCCCGCGGCTGGGAGAGGGGGTAGGGGGTGAGGGGGCACGGCCGCTCGGTCGGCGCCAACCGGTACTGATTTCTTGATCCGTTTCGAAGGAGGATGTTGACCATGGCAGCGTCGAGCAAGCGCGAGCGCGTTTTCGCCGCCTTGAAGGGCTCGGTGGCCGACCGGGTGCCGATCAGTCTCTGGGGACACTTTCCGAGCGATCCGCACCGCGCCGAGGACCTCGCGGCCGAGACGATCGCGTTCCAGCAAAAGTATGATTGGGACTTCGTCAAGTTCATGCCAAGCGGCATGTATTATCCGGAGGCGCTCGGCTGCGCCCTGACGCCGGCCGCCGGACCGGGCGCCGTCAACAGTCTTGCCGACTCGATCGTCAAGCGGCCAGAGGACTGGGAGCGCCTGCCGGTGCCCGACCCGCGCGAGGGCTGGCTCGCCGAGCACGTGCGCGCGGTCAAGCTGGTCCGCGAGGCGCTCGGAGCCGACGTGCCGATCATCCAGACACTTTTCAGTCCGCTGACAGTCGCCCACAAGCTGAGCCTCCACCTGCCGTTCGAGGAATCGCTGAGTCGGCACCGCGCCCGGCTCGAAGCGGGCCTGCGGGCGATCGCCGCGGGGAGCAAGCGCTTCGCCGAGGCCACCCTGGCGGCCGGCGCCGACGGCTTCTTCTTCGCCACCCAGGAGGCCAATCACGATACCTTGAGCGAAGGCGACTTCCTGGCGCTGGGCAAAGCCTACGACCTCGACGTGCTTCGGGCGATCGAGGGCCAGGCCACCTTCAACCTGCTGCACGTCTGCCGGGTCAACATCATGGCCGAGGCGGTCGCCGACTACCCGGTCCAGGCGATCAACTGGGACAGCGACCACACCCGCCCGGCGCTGGGCGAAGCGCGATCGATCTGGAAACAGGCCCTGGTCGGCGGCCTCGATCGCCACGGCGCGATCCTGGGCGGCACGCCCGACGACGTCGCCTCCGAGGTGCGCCAGGCGATCGCCGACGCCGGCCCGGCCGGCCTGATCGTCAGCGCCGGCTGCGCGCTGCCGGTCGCCTGCCCCGAGGCGAATTTGCGCGCGGCGCGGCGGGCCGTGGAAGGGTAGAGCAGCCCGAAGGTTGATCTAGCGTGCGGAGGTGAGGGTCTGAGTCGGGCGCCGAACCGCGGGCGCCGGACCCTCACCCTGACCCTCTCCCTCGGGGAGAGGGGACTGGGCGCCCGCTGGCTAAACCGCCTCGCTCGTTACTCTGGTCAGTCCCATCGGCATCCCCGGCCCAGAGTCGCCGCATCTCGTCCGAGGTCGCCAGCAGCTCGTCCAGCGTTCCCTCGGCGTCGATTCGGCCGTCGCGCAGCACGATGACGTGGTCGGCGCGGCGCAACGCGGCGCGGCGGTGCGAGACGACCAGGCAGGTCACGTCGGAACGACCGGCGCGGTGCTCGAAGACTCGTTCCCAGAGCACCCGCTCGGTTTCGACGTCGAGCGCGCTCGAGAGGTCGTCGAAGACGAGCAGCTCGGGTCGACGGACGAACATGCGGGCGGCAGCGGCGCGCTGCGCCTGGCCACCGGACAGGCGGACGCCCCGGGCGCCGACGATGGTGTCAAGGCCGCGGGGCATCGCCGCGACGTCCCGCTCGAGCACCGCCAGCCGAATCGCCGCGGCCAGATCGTCGCCGTCGGATGGCAGCCCTTGCAGCACGTTGTCCCCGAAGGTTTCGCTAAAGAGACGGGGCGCTTGCGGCGTGTAGGCGGCCCGAGGCGGAACCAGGAAGCGCGCCGGATCGGCGATGGCTTCGCCGTTCCAGCGGATCTCACCGTCATCCTTCGTCAGCAGGCCGAGCAGGACGCGCAGCAGGGTCGACTTGCCGGAGCCGATCCGTCCGGTGACGACGGTGAACGAGCCACGTCGCAGGCTCAGATCGATCCCCACGATGCCACGCCCGGACCGTGGATATCGGTAAGCCAGGCCAGCGGCCTCTAGCCGGTCGAGACGGTCTCGTTCGTTCCGGACGATGCGCGGCACGGTGGGAAATGCCCCGCGCAGGTAGATCGGCCCGTGGGCAGCCAGCGTTCCCGGCGGCGCGCCCTTGATGATCCGCAGCATGCGCTCGAACGACACGCCGGCGCGCCTGTAGCGGGTCAAGACGCGGCTCCCGTAACGCGGAAAGCTGGTGATCCAGCCGAGGTAACTGGCGAATAGCGCGAAGTCGCCCACGGTGAACCGGCCCGACCGCAGCGACGCGGCGATTAGCAGGAGCATCAGGCCGATCGCGAGCTGGCCGATGTTCTGGTTGAACGAGTCGATCGACTCGGTGAAGAGATTGTCTTTCAGCGCGGCCTTCCGACGATCGGCGTTCAGCCGCCGAAACGCGCCGATGACCGGCTCCTCGGCCGAGGCAACCTTCACCGCCTGGACCGAGCCGAACAGCTCGCCGATGAAGCCGGTCACCCGGCTGGTTGCCGCCCGACTGGCGCGCCGGAATTTCCGAATCGTGCTTCCCAGCGTGCTGACGACGCCGGCCGCCAGGACCAGCGGGATCAGGACGACGAGGGTCAGCGACGGATCGATCCGATACATCACGACCGTCGCGGCGACGGCGAAGACGAGCGCGCCGGCGAAATCGAACAGGACGTCGATCCAATCGTAGATCTCCTCGACGTCGTCGCGGAACCGACTGATTGCCTCGCCCGGTGAGTCGGGCAAGGATGGCGCGCCGGGGCCGTTGACCAGCCAGCTCAGGAGATTCTTCCGCAGCAGGGCGTGGATCGTGTACTCGTGGGTCGCGTAGAGCGCGAACGAGCCCATGAACGCGATCATCCGCGCGACGCCGACGATCAGCAGGAGGCCAAGCAGTAGCTCGATCCGCGAGGCGGTCGCGTCGGTGATCGTCCCACCCAGATCGTCGAAGAACGACTGAGCGATCAGTCCGTTCAGCATCGGCAGCGAATAGAACACCGTCCACATCGCGACGTTCGCGAGAAAGAGCCCCGGCGCGTAGCGCAAGAGACTCAGCAGCAGCGGGAGCGAGTTGACCCGCGTTTGCGCCTCGATCGCGGCGGTTGGCGACGTCGACCGCCGGGCCGTCGCCGGGGGAGCGGTCGATTGAATACTCATGCCAGGGACTCCTCCAGGCCGGTTTGCAGCAATTGAGCGAAGCGCGAGCCCGGATCGCGGGCGAGGACGCGGCGCTCGCCGTGCTCGCGGATCCGTCCGTCTTCGAGGATCAGAATCTCGTCGGCACGCTGCACCGTGGCCAGGCGGTGGGCGATGACGATGCCGGTCCGATCCCGAAGCAGCCGGTCCACGGCGTGCTCGATCAGGCGCTCGGTGGCCGGGTCAAGGCGCGACGACGCCTCGTCCAGGATCACCAGTCCGGGGTCACGCAGGAACACCCGCACGAACGCCAGGAGCTGCCCCTCACCGGCCGAGATGCCGGCGCCGCCGGAATCCAACCAGGTGTCGAGGCCATCCGGCAGCCGGGCGTACCACGCGTCGAGCCCGAGCTCGTGGACCACCGCGAGGATCCGCGCGTCCGAGATCGCCGGATCGAAGAAGGTCAGGTTATCGCGCGCGGTGGCCGAGAAGAGCTGGACGTCCTGGGTGACGATCGCGACCCGCCGTCGCAGGTCGGCCAGGCGCGCCTGTCGGGTGTCGGCGCCGCCGAGGCGAATCACGCCGGTCGTCGGGTCATAAAATCGAAACAGCAGGCGGCTGATCGTCGTCTTGCCGCTACCGGTTCGGCCCAGGAGGCCGAGGACGCGACCGGACTCGATCCGAAACGTCAGCTCGCGCAGCACCGGCGCGTCGTCCCGGTCGTCGGCGTAGGCGAATGAGACGTGATCGAACTCGACCGGCAGCGCGCCAGGGGAC
>JBOGTX010000474.1:0-4512 GCA_050695695.1 Chloroflexota bacterium | reverse complement strand
GGCGACCAACGGCCCGACGACCGTCGGTGACGGTTCATTCGTCGTCCGCCTCCGGCTCCTGCCAGCGATCGTGCTCTTTGATCAGCGCGATCAGGCGCGCGTCGGCAACGTCGGTCGGGATGCCGCGCTCGACGCAGGCGCGCCCGACGTAAAGGTTGACGTGGCCCGGCGCCCCGCCAACGTAGCCGAAGTCGGCGTCGGCCATCTCGCCCGGACCGTTGACCACGCAGCCCATGATCGCGATCTTCACCCCGACCAGGTGGGAGGTTTGCTCCTTGATCCGGTCGGTCGTCGTCTGCAGGTCGAAGAGGGTGCGCCCACAGGATGGACAGGCGACGTAGTCGGTCTTCGAGAGGCGCGTGCCGACGGCCTGCAGCACGTTCAGGGTCAGCTCGACGTCGAGCTGTCCGCCATCGGAAAGTCCCGCCTGTACCGCGTCGCCAAACCCGTCGGCGAGCAGGCTGCCGATCGGCAAAGCCGAGGCGATCAGTCGGTCGTCGGTCGGGTCGGCACGGAGAAACACTGGCGCGTCGGATTGGGCAAGGGCGAGTCGCCCGGCGAGCAGTCGCTGCGCCGAGATGAACGCCTCGGGGGTCGACGCCGTGATCCCAAGGACGAGGTCATCCTGTCCGGCCGCGCGGCAGGCGTCGTGTGCCGCCACTAGCTCCTGGACCGCGTCGACCGGCTGGCCGCCGCCCGGGTCGGCCGAATCCAGGCCCGGTACCCGCGCTTCGAGCCAGAGCGGCTTGCCAGCCGCTCGCGTGGCTCGAGCGAGCGACTCGGCGGCCTCGACCGTCGGGTGGGTCAGGAGGATGCCGTCGACGAAGGGCAGCGCCAACTCGAGATGGGCGGCAGCCCCGCCGCTCGCGAGCAGCGCGAGCTTCGGAAGCGGCGCCGGGTCCGCCGAGGCGAGGGTCAGCGTCCGCGCTGCCTGGCCGAGGCGCGCGCGCAGCCGCGCCAGCGCCTCGACGTCGGCTTCGTTCGAAATCGTCCACTCGACAAGGTCGGGGCGCCGCAGCCGGCGCGCGCCGGGACTAGCCCACCGCAGCACTCGCGCCTCGCGGTCGTCGCCGGCCCGGGCCACCACCGCGACCACGCTTTCTCCCCCGATCGCGACCGGGCCGACCGCGATCCGCCGGCTCACGCGCCGCGCGTAATGGAAGGGATCCCAGGGGGAACCTTCGGCGCGGGGAGAGGGACGATCGTGCGAGACCGGTCTCGCTCCCGCTCGCTCCGCGCCGGGCGTGTGAACGCCCCAGCGTCTGGGATGAGGAGCGGGCGGGGGTGAAAGGGATAACTCATCACGCGGGGTAAAGTGGTTGGCCAGGGTGTACGCGACCGGGACTTCCGCCTCGGGCTCTTCGGTGAGCGACACGCGAATCGTATCGCCGATTCCGTCGGCGAGCAAGCTGCCGATGCCGATCGCCGACTTGAGCCGCCCGTCTTCGCCGTTGCCGGCTTCGGTGACGCCCAGGTGGAACGGGTAAGTCATGCCAAGCGCGGCCATGCGCGCTGCCAGCAGCCGGTAGGCCGCGATCATCACCTTGACGTTGCTCGCCTTCATCGAGAGGATGACCTGATCGTAGGCGTACTTCTCGCAGATGCGCACGAACTCAAGGGCCGATTCCACCATTCCCTCGGGGGTGTCGCCAAACCGATTGACGATCCGGTCGGAGAGCGAGCCATGGTTCGTGCCGATGCGCATGGCGATCCGGTTTGCCTGGCACTTGAGGACGAGCGGCGCGAACCGCGCTTCGATCCGACCCAGCTCCGCCGCGTATTCCGCGTCGGTATACGAGCGAACGGCAAACTTCCGCGAGTCGGCGTAATTCCCGGGATTCACCCGCACCTTTTCCACGTGCTCGGCCGCTTCGAGCGCGGCGTCGGGCGAGAAATGGATGTCGGCAACCAGCGGAACGCCAATGCCCTTCGCGCGCAGGCTTGCCTTGATTTCCCGCAGTTGACGCGCCTCTTTGGTCGTCTGGGCGGTGATCCGAACGATCTCGCAGCCGGCCCGAACCAGGCGCTCGACCTGAGCGACCGTCGCGGCGGTGTCCAGGGTCGAGGTCGTCGTCATCGACTGCACGCGAATCGGGTTATCACCACCTACCGCGACGCTTCCCACCATGACGACGTGGGTGCGGCGCCGCTGGCGCGAAAAGGCGAGTCGACCGTCGGTGAATGGCGGTGCGGCTAACTGGTTGCCCGTGGCGATCGTCAGCGTCATCCTTCGCTCTCCTCTCGAGCTGGACCCTCCATAACTTTAACACAATGCCGAACCGGCGGTGACGGGCGGTCGAGCGACGCGCCGTCCCTGGTCGAATCGTTTATAATGGTCGAACACTTTCGAGTCCGCCTGGGTGGTATCGCATGATCGTCGCGCTCGCCGGCGGGGTGGGCGGGGCCAAGCTCGCCGATGGCCTCTACCGCACCCTGCCACCTCGCCAACTCTCGGTCGTCGTCAACACCGCCGACGACTTCGACCTCTTCGGGCTGCGGGTCTGTCCCGACGCCGACACCGTGATGTACACTTTGTCCGGGCTCGCGAATCCGACGACCGGCTGGGGCGTCGTCGACGACACGTTCGAGACGCTGCGCATGCTGGGTCGCTACGGGCGTGACGTCTGGTTCCAGATCGGCGACCGCGACTTCGCGACCCACGTCGCCCGGACCGAGCGGCTGCGCGCGGGCGCCTCGTTGACCTCGATCACGTCCGAGCTGGTGTCGGCGCTCGGCATCACCGCCAGGATCCTGCCGATGTCCGACGAGCCGGTGGCCACCGGGGTGATGACTTCGGCCGGCCCGCTCGACTTTCAAGAGTATTTCGTCCATCGCCATCAAGCGGATACCGTGACCGGCGTGAGCTTTCGCGGCGTCGACCGGGCCCGTCCGACGGCCGCCGTCGTCGACGCGCTGGAAACGGCCACCGCGATCATCTTTTGTCCGTCCAATCCGATCGTGAGCGTCGGGCCGATCCTGGCGGTACCCGGCCTGCGCGAGCGGGTCGCGCGCCACCTGGCGCCGAGGGTCGCGGTGAGCCCGATCGTCGGCGGGCGCGCGCTGCGTGGACCGGCCGATCGCATGCTGGAAAGCCTCGGTCACGAGGTCTCGGCCTACGGGGTCGCCGAGCTGTACCGGGGCTTGATTGACGGCATGGTCATCGACGAGGTGGACGCGGCGCTTGCCCCGCGGATCGAGGCGCTTGGCATGCGGGTGCTCGTCGCACCGACGGTGATGCTGACGATCGAAGATCGAGCGTCGCTGGCGAGGCGGGTCGTCGAGTTCGGCGAGCGGATCGGTCGAGGGCATTGACCACGCCTGGCGACGCCGGTCCGACCGTCGCGATCACTCCGGTCAAGGATCTGGGAGCCGCGAAGAGCCGCCTGGCCGACTGCCTGAGCTCGGTCGATCGCGCCGAGCTCGTGCTGCGGCTCCTCGATCGGGTGCTCGCGGTCGTGCGTGCGTCGACGGTGGTCCAGTATCACGTCGTCGTCAGTCCAGACCCGATAGTTCGGGCGCGCGCCGCCGCGGCCGGGGCGGTCGCGATCGCGGACCCGGCGGAGGGATCCGGGCAGAACGTGGCCCTCGAGCACGCGCGATCGGTCACCGGGCGCTGGCGGCCGGGCGCCCTCCTGGTGCTCTCGGGCGACCTGCCGCTGGTGACGGCGTCGGACCTTGAGGAAATTTGCTGCCTTGGGCTCGCCGAAGGGAGTGTGGTGCTCGCGCCCGACCGCCACGGCATCGGGACCAATGTGCTGTATCTGCGCCCGCCAGATCTGCTGCCGTTTCGCTTCGGCGTCGACAGCTTCCAGCGGCATGCCGGCGATGCCGCGGCGCGCGGTCTTCGGACGCTGGTGTACCGCGGTCCGGGAACCGCCTACGACCTCGATCGACCGGACGACCTTGACCTTATCCAACGGGTGGACTCGACGTTTCGAGTCGTAGATCTTCAGGTGTAGGAGGACCTTCTGCTTGGCTAGCCATTCATCGCGGGTCGCCTGGAGCGGCCCGATCATGGTTGCCTTCGGGGCGATGCTCTGGGGCGCGGATGGCGTCTTGCGCGTTCCACTGACCAGGTCGATGGCGGCGCCGGCGATCGTCCTGGACGAGCACATTCTCCTCGCCTGCTACGCGCTGCCGGCGATCTTGCTGAGCATCGCCGCGCTTCGCAAGCTGCGGGCGACGGAATGGCTGGCGCTCATCGGAATCTCCTGGGGCGGGTCAGCCCTGGCGACGGTGCTGTTCACGCTGGCTTTCGAGACCGGCAATCCCACCACGGTGATCCTGCTCCAAAAGGTCCAGCCCCTGTTCGCCATCATCCTGGCGCGGCTGCTCCTCGGCGAGCCGCTCAGCCGGCGCTTCTGGCCCTGGTTCGTGCTCGCGATGGCTGGCACCTACCTGGTCTCGTTCGGCACGCTGGCGCCGTTCGGCGGGCTGGGCCAGGCGCAGGCGATCACCGCCGCGCTCGCGCTGGGAGCCGCGGCGCTCTGGGGGAGCGCGACCGTGTTCGGG
>JBOGTX010000473.1:0-3712 GCA_050695695.1 Chloroflexota bacterium | reverse complement strand
GCCGTTCCGGCGCCGGCCGCCACGGCAGCGCCGTCCGGGAAGGCGTACACGATCACCCAGTGGGTCTACTCGCAGATCAACCTCATCAAGGAGACGCTTCAGCCAGCGCCGGCCACCCAGAAGACCGACGTGATCGACTATTTCGCGTGGAATATCGCCGAGTTCAAGAAAGTTGCCCCCCAGACGACGGTGAAGGTCGAGCTGCTGCCTCACGACTCGAGCTGGTTTGCCAAGCTCGACGCCTCGCTCCTCGCCGGCACCCAACCCGACATGGTGCAGGGGCCGGCCTCGGAAGTCGGGCGCTACGTGCCGCTCGGGGCGGTCGCGCCGATCGACGATTACCTGACCGCCGACGATAAGAAAGATATCCTGCCGATCATCATTCAGGGATCGACGTTCAACGGCAAGGATTACCTCTGGCCGTGGCGTCTCGCGTTTGGCGGCGGGGTCTGGCTGAACGCGACGCTCTGGAAGGCGCACGGGGTCGGTAACCTGCTACCGACCGGCGATACCCGTGATTGGCTGGTCGACGACTTCCTCAAGGGCCTCCAGGCGACCACCGTGACCAGTGGCGGCACGACCTCCCTGTACGGCACCGCGATGGCGGCGGACGTGACGTGCTACAGCTTGAACCAGTTTCTGCTGAGCCAGGGCGCCACCCTCTTCAACGACGACGAGACCAAGTTCACTCTCAACAGCCCGGAAGGGGTGAAAGCGCTCGAATGGCTGCTCGGGTTGGAGCTCACCGAGAAGGTGGCGGCTCCGGGAACGGCGGCCCGGCAAAGTCAGGAAGCCTCGAATCTGTTCCAATCCCAGAAAGTCGCGGCTCAGCCCGCCGAAGGCATGGGACTGGTGCAACCGGGCATGAAGGACCTCTTCGAGTGGTACTGGGTGCGCCCGCCCCACCTGCCGAATACCAAGCCGTCGGTCGAGACCAACATCCACGGCTATTACGTGATGCTCCAGAAGGACGCTGGGCAAACCGCGGCCGCGCAGGAGTACGGTCACTTTCTCGTTCGGCCCGACGCGCTCGAGGTATCGCTGCACATCGGGTTGACGCCGGCCCGGCAGTCACTCTGGTCGCAGGTGACCGATCCGAACGAGAAGGTCGGCTTGCACTTCACCGAGATCATGACCGGCTTTGGCCGTCGCGCCAGCGCGTCGACGATCGACTTCACCCTGCTACCGCGCATGTACCAGGCCGCGTTCAGCAAGCAGAAGACCGCCCAGCAGGCGCTCGCCGATCTCGAGAAGGACGCGAACAAGGCGATCGACGACGCCATCGCCGAGGAAGCGAAGAAGAAGTCATCCTGACTCTCATCGCGGAGGTGGCATGGCCGGTCCTGGTCGGTTGACCGTCGAGCACGATAGCCTCCCGATAACTCGGTCTCGGCGTAACGTCCTGGCGCGGGTGCGCGGGGAGGCGTGGGGCTATTTCTTCATCGCCCCCAGCCTCCTTGCCTTCCTGGTCTTCTCGGCCTATCCGATGCTCGACTCGATCCTCCTCAGCTTCCATCATCTGACGTTGCAGTCGAGCGAGTGGGTTGGGCTCCAGAATTACCAGGATCTGGCCACGGACTCCGACTTTTACCTCGTTCTCGCGAATACCGCGCGCTATCTCGTGTTCATCGTTCCCTTCGGCGTGGTGCTGTCTCTGGTCCTGTCGGTCCTGGTTTTTCGCCTGGCGACTGGCTGGCAGGTCTTCTTCAAATCAGCCTACTATCTGCCTCACGTGACCGCGGGAGTGGTGCTCAGCTTCATCTGGCTTTACCTGTTCGATCCGGGGTTCGGCTTGCTGAACTACATCCTGCGCGCCCTCGGCTTCGCGCCGGTGCTCTGGCTGTCCAATCCCACCACCAGTCTGCTGAGCCTGGTCATCATGTACCACGCCATCTCCTGGGGCGGCGCGATCATCTTGATCAGCGCGTCGCTGGGTGGAATTCCCGAGCACCTCTACGAGGCGGCCCGGATCGACGGCGCCTCTCAGCTTCGTCAGACGCTCGACATCACCCTCCCGTTGTTGAAGCCGGCGATTGCCTACGTCACAATCACCGGCACGATCGCGGCGTTGCAGATCTTCACCGAAATCTACGTGATGACCGGGGGCGGACCGAACTACGCGACGGCAGATCTGGTTTACTTCATCTACGACCGGGGGTTCACGATGTTCGACTTCGGGACGGCGTCGGCGGTCGCGGTGATCTTGCTCGTCGTGACGGTGGCGATCGCGATCTTTCAGTTTCGCGTCTTCGCGTCCGACGTGGAGTACTGACCTGATGCGAACGTTGCGCGACTCCTCGCTTGGTGAGCAAGTCCTCCTCATCGTCGCCTACCTGGTGCTGGCGGCCTGGGCGATCGTCAGCCTGTTTCCTCTCTACTGGATGTTGACGACGGCGCTGAAGCCGGCCACCGTGGTGATGAGCCTGCCGCCGGAGTGGATTCCCCGCACCGTCTCCCTCGACAACTTCGCCGAGGCGCTCCTCGGCTATCCGGTCTTCCGCTGGACGCTGAATAGCGTGATCGTCGCGGGAGTCGTCACCGGAGGGCAGCTTCTCTTCTCGACGATGGCCGGGTACGGTTTCTCGAAGAAGCGCTTTCACGGACGTGAGCTGATCTTCTGGGTGTACTTGAGCTCGATGATGGTGCCCGGCTTCGCCCTGCTGGTCCCGCTCTACACGATGATGGCGAGCTGGCATCTCGTCAACACCTACGTCGGACTGATCGCCCCCGGATTGTCGGCCCCGTTTGGCGCGTTTCTCATGCGCCAGTTCATCCAGACGCTTCCCAACGAGGTGATCGACGCCGGGAAGATCGACGGCTGCTCCGAGATCAGCCTGTTCTGGCGCATCATCGTGCCACTCGCCAAGCCCGGCATCGCGGTTCTCGGAATCTTCGCCTTCGTCGGCGAGTGGAATGCCTTCCTCTGGCCGCTCATCATCACGAGCACCCAGGAGATGCGAACGCTCGTCGTGGGCTTCGCGATCGTCCAGTCGGCCCAGAGCGAGCTGCACACGAACTACGGCGCGACCATGGCGGCCTCGACCTACATGGCCATCCCGATGCTGATCGTCTTCTTCGCCTTCCAGCGCTACTTTCTTCGCGGCATCACCATCGGCGCGCTGAAGGGATAACGGCTGGCGAGCACGATCTACCGTGTCTCCAGGATCAGCGTCGCCCGGTGGCTGCCGGCGGGCAGCACGGCGGTTGGTCCGGCGACCGCCTGCACGGCCCCGCCGTCGATCTGGATGGTGTGAATCGTCGCCGGGGCCGGCGCGGTGATCTGATAGCCACCCGGTGGCGACTGACCGGAGAGAGTGAGGCTGATCGTCTGCCCGTCCGCCGTGCGCTCGAGGGTGTAGCTCTCTGGACCGAACGCCGTCGGGAAGCCGCCAACCGAGATCGTGCCACCGGGCGGGAGCCAGTCGGCAAAGAGCGGACCGATGTCCAGGCGGTCGCCGTCCTCGTGGAGGAGCACGTCGCGGGTCAAGAGGATCATCTCGGCCGACATCCACGAGTTGGGCATGTCGCCGTTCGCCTGGCTCGGGCGGTCGCGGTGCACCGCTTCCGGCCAGGAATACAGATTGGGGGCGGTCTGGTGCTGCATCGCCCACTGGTACATCGCCCAGGTGTCGTCGATCCAGCCAAGGCGATAGAACGCGTGAGCCAGGCTGATTCCGGCGTAGGGCCAGAAGTTGTCGCCGTAGTGCAGGTA
>JBOGTX010000472.1:0-4378 GCA_050695695.1 Chloroflexota bacterium | reverse complement strand
GCACGCTGGTGCCACCGTGCAGGTAATAGGTCGGGCGGCGGAGCGTTCGCGCGAGATAGCCCTCCAGCGCGGCTCCGATCTCCGCGAACTGGGTGAAGACGAGGAGACTCTCACCGCCCTCGATCGCCTCGTCGACCATCTCGCTCAGGCGTTGGAGCTTGTGAGACCGCTCGACGGTAAACGCGCTCCCGTCCTGGAGGAATTGCGCCGGGTGGTTGCAGACCTGCTTCAGCCTGGTCAGCGTCGCCAGGATCAAGCCCCGCCGCTGGATGCCGTCGACCTGCTCCAACTGCTCCTCGACGTCCGCGACGACCGCCGCGTAGAGCGACGCCTGCTCCGGAGTGAGGTTGCAGAACTGCTTCTGCTCGATCTTGTCCGGCAGGTCGTCGATGATCCGCCGATCGGTCTTGACCCGACGCAGGATGAACGGCTCGACCAGCTTTTTCAAGGTCGCGGCGCGGGCCCGGTCGTCGTCCTTCTGGATCGGCAGCTCGAAGGTCTTGCGGAACTGCGCCTGTTTGCCGAGATAGCCCGGGTTCAAAAAGTTGAAGATCGACCAGAGGTCGAGCAGGCGATTCTCGACCGGCGTGCCGGTCAAGGCAAGGCGATGCTGGGCCGGGAGCTTCTGGACCGCCCGGGTCTGGGCCGCCTCCGGATTCTTGATGTTCTGGGCCTCGTCGACCACGACGCGGCGCCACTCGACGCTCCGGAGCAGCTTTTCGTCGAGTCGCGCCAGGGCGAACGAGGTGATCACGACGTCGCAGGCGCCGCACGCCTCGCGAAAGGCGCGCTCGTCCCGCGGCCGTCCGGTCCCGTGGTGGACGACCGCGTGCAGGTCCGGCGCGAACCGCTCGATCTCCTTGCGCCAGTTGCTCAGGACCGAGGTCGGCGCGACCACCAGGGTCGGCGGGATCCGATCGGCCGCCTCGCGTTCGCGGAGCAGGTGGCCGATCACTTCGAGGGTCTTGCCCAGGCCCATGTCGTCGGCCAAACAGGGATTCAGGCCAAGGCCCTCCAGGTAGCCAAGCCAGGCCACGCCGCGCTTCTGGTAATCGCGCAGCGTCCCGTTCAATCGCGGCAGATCCTGGATCGGCGCGAAGGCCCCCTTGTCCGCCAGGTGGGCGAGCACGTCGCGCAGCGGCGCGTCGTGCTCCCATTCCAGGTCGTCCTCGGACTCGGCCGCGAGCTTGAGGAAGTCGGGCAGGCTCAGCTCGAGCTCGCCGGGCTGGCGCTTCCGCCAGAATTCCAGGAGTTGCGCCATCTTGTCGCGGTCCAGCTCGATCCACTGGCCGCGGAACTGGACCAGCGGCGTCTTCGCCGCGACCAGCTGTCGCCACTCCTCCTCGCCGACGGCCTGATCGCCGATCATCAACTGATAGTGATAGGCGACGAGCCGGTCGAGGCTGAAGTAGCCGCCCGCGGTCGCCGCCCCCGCCTTTCCCGAGCGCGCCGCCGTCTTCAGGCGAACCTTCGCCCGCCGCCGCCCGGCCGGCGTCCACCAGGCCGGCACCATCACCAGGTAGCCGGCGTCTTCCAACACCCAGGCGCTCTCCTTGAGAAACGCGTAGGCGTCAGCCAGATCGAGGCGAAAGCCGGTCGGCGCGTCGGTCTCCAGGCCCTCCCAGACCTTCGGATAGACCCGCGCGGCGTGGCCAAGGGCGAGGAGCAGGCGCTTCTCGAAGTCCGCGCCGAAGTGCGGGCCAAGGTCGGCCCGCGACGACCGATCGAGCTCCCAATAATCGGCCAGACTGAGCTTAAAGGAGGGATCGTGCCTGGCCGCGACCAGAAAGTGGACCGGCCAGCCCTCGCCGTCCGCCGCCGGCTCGTCCAGCCGAAAGCCGAGGGTGAACTCCGCCGTCGTTTGCGCCAGGACGAGCTTCTCGCGCCAGGCCACCCACTGCCGGTATTCCTCGAGCGCGGCCGCTCGATCGTTCCTCGGCGGCGACGGCCGATCCGGATAGACGCAGTCAGACAACAGACTACCGGCCAGTTGCCCGTCGAGCCTGGCAGTGAAGGGGGTCGCGGCGATCGCCGCCTGGAGCGCGCACTCGGCGAAGTGGCGCATCAAGGTCTCGCCGTCGTAAAGATCGCCGTTCGTTGGTGTGGTCGAGCCGGCGCGGCAGACTCGCGGCATGGACGCGACGTAGCGCGGCACCGCCGCTTCGTAGGCGTCGGAGACGATCTCCCAGCCGGCTTGGATCTCGAAGCGCGGCGCGCCCCGGGCGCGTTGCCCCTTCGCCGGCCCGACCTCACGGTACTTCAAGGCCGGAATGTACTGGTCCTTGACGATGACCTGCTTGACCACCCGGCTAAGCTGGTGCCAGAACAGGAAATCCGTCCCGAGCTGGAACTCGTCCGGCGCGTGAGCGGCGACGTAATAGACGTCGTTCAGCGTGGCGATGACGTTCGGAACCCGGTAGCCGCACACCTGCCAGGTGGCGAGCTCGAACGTGTCAGGGACCTCCGAGTCCACGTAGGGCTGGAGCTCGAACGATGGCAGCGGCGCGCCGGCCGCGCTCGGCAACTGGAAGTAAATCGGACCAGGCGACGAGGGCGCCCTTCCGATCGCGGCAGCGGGGAGACCGAGCTTCTCGCCAAGGAACGCGGTCAGCGTGGGGCCGGCGAGCTGGCGCGGGTGGACCGTGGCATCGCCGCCCGGCTTCGGGCAGCCGGCGGGCAGGTCGGTCTCGACCCAGAGGTAGAAGTTACCCCGCTGGAGAAACTCCTCGGTCTCGTCCGGTATCCAGGCTCCATGGATCAAGTACATGCGGTCCCCCTCCTTATATGATACACGATGACCGATACTGAGGCATCGGCCCGGGGGACGGCGACGCGGAGCCTATCCTGCTTGAGGACGGATGGCCCAACTCTCGGGATCGAGCGCGGTCAGACGACGAAGCTGGGCGCACCAGTAGCTGACTGGTCCACGAAGGGCAGCACCTGGCTCGGAGCGGCCGAGCTCAGCCTGCCAGGCGCGGATACGCTGGCGCAGGATGCCGAGCGTTCGCAGAGCCCCCAGGCGCGGCAGCGCGGCAATGGCCTCGTCACTGACCGATCGGTGGCGCCGGTATGCCGCCACGATGACAGCAAAGCGGGCGGCGTCCCAGTGGCCAAAATCGGCGCACAATGCCGCCAGATCTCCCAGCGGCGGCCGGAGCGCCAGCGTGTCCAGATCGACCAATGCGGTGACGTCGTGCCCGGAAAACCGGACGTGATCCGGCCAGAGATCGCCGTGAGTCAGGGTTGGCGGCCCATTCGCCAACGTGGCCAACTCCGGCCCGGCGCGATCGAGCCAGCGCAAAGTACTCCGCGCGACCTCGACGACCTCGCGCGCCTCCGGGCTGGCCTGGGTCGGCTGGTCCGAAAGATCGAGTGTCCCGAAGTAGGCGGCGACGCTCTGGCTGCGCTGCCAGGCGTCTGGCCCCCGGGGGACCGGGTCCCAGGCGAGTCGCTGGGTCAACGCCTGTCGGCCGGTCAGCCAGTCGAAACGGACCGGCGGGCCAGGCGCCCCTGATCCAACGACGTGCAGGCGCGCGACCGCTTCGCCAAGGCCTGTGAGTTGCGCGTCGCACAGGTCTTCGGGGCTCCAGACGTCCCCCGGCGCCCACGCGGAAAGCTCGTAGCGATAACCGCTATGTCGAATGACCGTCTCGCCGGTCTCGGTCGCGAGAATGCGCGGAAAGAGGCGAAATCCCCGGCGTTCGAGAAAGGTCGTCGCCCCGTGGACGGCTTCCAGCCAGTGGGGCGACGTCCCGACCGGGAAGCGCCGCAGGCAAACCGGACCATCGTTCGCCTCCAACCGGGCGTACGCCTTTCCGGTGAAGCTCTGATCGACGACCCACTCGGCGGGTGGCGCTTCCCGTCCCCAAACTTCCTTGAGCAATGCCGCGGGCGCGACGTTCCCGTAATCATTTTCCCGCTGCACCAGGACGGTACCCCCTTATCGCATCGCCGGAGCCAGTTGCCCTTCACATACTACACCTCCCGACGGCACCGCGTTGGTCGACCAAACGCGTCTTTTCAGAGACCCTCGAAAAGTCGAGAATACCGTCCGTCACTTCTCGAGCCCCGCCACGCTTGGCGGGCTCGGAACGCGGAGGGGTCTGATGGGTGCTGGTCTCGAGCAAGTGTCAAAAGACGCTCCGGCCGACGACGTTCCGCCGGCCGTCGAACGAGGGCGCCCCGGCCTGGACGACGAGGAGTTTCGCGCCGACGCGGTCCGTACGGTGCTCTGGGCCCTGCCATGTCTTGTCGTCGCGATCGCGGCCAGCTTCATCGTCGACTACGCCGGGACGCCGATCGGCCTGGCTGCCCTGATTCCGGGGCTGCTCGTCCTGACGATCGCCGGCCACCGGCTCGTTCAGCGCCACGTCACGGC
>JBOGTX010000471.1:0-1894 GCA_050695695.1 Chloroflexota bacterium | reverse complement strand
TCCCGGGACCACGTTCGCCGCGGGTGGTCTGGCTGGCGGTGCTGGGCGATCTGACCGCGCTGGGTGCCTGCCAGCGGCGGGTCGAAGCGGCGACCGTGCCACTGGGCTTTCCGGCCGAGGCGCGACCGTTCAAGCCGCACCTCACCCTGGGTCGAGTCCGCGAGACCGCGACCTCGGGGCAGCGCGCCGCGATTGGCGCGCTGCCGGCCACCTGGCCCGCGACGACGAGCCGCGCCTTCCCGGTCGCCTCGGTTAGCTTGATCCAAAGCCACCTCGGCCCCGGCGGCGCGCGGTACTCACGGCTGGCGGGGATCCGACTCGGCGCCACCCCGCGTTAGCTCACCAGATGCACCGATATCCTTGCACGTTGATGTCTCTTGCAGTACATTGTAGTGAGTTCATCAAAGGAGCCTCCTATGATCGATCGACCGATCACGATCGAGACAATTCCCGCTTCCGAGGCGCGCCAGAAGTTCGGGGAATTGATCAAGCAGGTCTACAACCGAGATCGACGCATCATCGTGGAAAAAGGCGGAATTCCAGTGATCGCGTTCGTGTCGTTGGACGACCTGGAGCGCTGGACGCGCCGCGACCGTGAGCGCGCCGAACGGTTTCGCGTCATCGACGAGATCCGGGCGCGGAACGTGGACAAGAGCCCGGAGGAGGTCGAGCGGGACGTCGCGGAGGAGATCGTGGAGCTACGCCGGGAGCGGCGAGAGCGAGGTGATCCGCCCATGGAGCCATGACTGTCGCGGTATTGGATACGAACACGATCGTCTCCGGGGCTCTTGAATCGCGCGGTATCCCCCACCGCTTGATCGAAGCTGCCCGGGCGGAACACTTTTCCCTGATCACCAGCGACGTCATCATCGGTGAGGTGTTCACGACTCTCAACCGCGACCGAATTCGACGCAAGTACCAGCTCACCGCGGCCGATCTCGAGCGGCTACGCGACCTCCTCGAGCGCGAGACGGTTTCTACCGCTCTGACAACCGAAGTTCATGGCGTGGCGACGCATCCAGAGGATGACCTGATTCTGGCCACCGCGGTATCCGCCCACGCCGATTACCTGGTCACCGGAGACACTCAGCTACGAAAGCTGGGAAGGTACGAAGGAGTGGTGATCGTCAGTCCTCGCGAGTTCCTCGGTATCCTGTCGGAAAATACCCCTTGGTAAAGCTTAGCGCGGCAGGGGCATCCTGGTGCCGGAATGGGCGCCAGGATGTCCCTGCCGCGGCAATTCCTTAGCCGACGTCGCCCTTCGGCGCGGCAAGCGCCTTGGAGACGTACTCGAACAGCTCGCGCATCGCGCGCGTGTCGACGCCGTGGACGTTCTGCTCGTCGTTCCAGATCCGGCCGACCGCCTTTTCGATCTCCGGATGACCGCCGGTGAACTCATGGACCAGCTCCATCCAGCGCCTGACCAGGCGCTGGACCGGCTCGCTCGACGGTGGCGTCCCCTTGTCCTTCTCGGCGCGGACCTTTTCGATCAGCGTCGGCCACTCCGCCTCGACCTGGCGAATGTGCTCCTCGCCGAGAGTATCGGCTCGTTGCCGAAGCTCCTCAAGCTGCTCCGGCGTGTAGTACTTTTCCACTCGAATCATCTCCTCGATCGTCAGCAGGAGCTCGTCGATCGAGACGTCTCCCGCCGCGTGCAGGTGGGTGTTGAGCGCTTCCAGGCGCTCGCACAATCGGCGCAGCGCGACGATCTGCTCGCGCAGCCGCCTGACGTGCAACTCGATGACGCGCCTTGGGCAGCGATCGGGTTGGGCGAGGAAGGCGCGAATCTCCTCCAGCGAGAAGCCCAACTGCCGCAGCGAGGTGATTTGCTGGAAGCGCGCGACCTCGCGCTCGGCGTAAAGCCGGTGGCCCGCTTCCGTCCGCTGGGATGGCG
>JBOGTX010000470.1:0-5199 GCA_050695695.1 Chloroflexota bacterium | reverse complement strand
CGACGTCGAGATCGCCGGCATCTGCGACCTCGATCCCGAGCGCCTGAGCGCCGCCGCGGACACGTACCACGTGGACGGGCGGTTCTCCGACTATCGCCAGATGGTCGAAGCGATCGCTCCCGACGCGATCTACGTGATCGGGCAGCCCCAGTATATGTACGACGTCTGGGTCTGGTGCCTGCGGCACGGGCTGAACCTGTACATCGAAAAGCCAATGGGTATCACCATGCACCAGGCGCGGTCGCTGGCGTACCTGGCGGAAAAAAACGACTGTATCACCCAGGTGAGCTTCCAGCGACGGACCTGCCCGATGGTCGTCAAGCTGCGAGATGCCTGCCTCGAGCGCGGCCCGATCGTCCACGCCGTCTGCCGCTTCTACAAGAACGCGATCTCGCCCTATCTGGAGGCGCGCGACCACATGATGGACGATGGCGTGCACGCCATCGACACGCTGCGCTGGATCTGTGGCGGCGAGGTCGTCGACGTTCAGAGCGTGACGAGGCGGGTGCTGGCCCCCGATATCAACTTCATCGCCGCCACTCTCCAGTTCGATTCCGGCGCGACCGGCCTGATGCTGAATAGCTGGACGAGCGGGCGGCGCGTCTTCGCGGTCGAGCTGCACGCGCCGGGCATCTGCGTCGAGGCCGAGCACGAGGGCAAGGGCTACCTGTACGCGAACGGAGACACCAAAGGCGTCGTGTACGACTCCCGCGAGGTGGCCGGCAGCGACCAGAATTACGTCTTCGGCGGCTTTCAGGCCAAGCATCGGGAGTTCGTCGACTGCCTCAGGTCGGGCCGTCAGCCGGGATCGAGCTTCTCCGACGCGCTCAAGACGATGGAGGTTGCCGAGAGGATCCTGGCGTCGGCGATGCTGCGGGGAGGCTAAAAGTAATGCCAGGATGGGGATTGAGTTTGCCGGCCCGGCTGGTCGTCGCTCAGGGAATCGGTCGCACTTCGACCGAGGCATCGAGCAGCACCCGGTCTCCGCCCCCCGCCAGCCCGAGGCGCTGGCCGGTCGTGGCGTCGTAGAGGCCGATCTCCAACTGGTCGGCTCCGGGCGTTGCATCGCCCTGAACGACCAGGGTGTGGGTATCCACGATCGTCTCGCCGGGCGCCCAGGTCGTCGTCGGGCGAGCTCCCGCGACGGGAACCGAGTCGTTTTGCGCGCGCACCTGACTCTTAGCGTCCAGCAGGTGGGTGAAGACCGTCCAGCCCGCGAGCACCGGGCGATCGGTCCGCCAGTAGAGAGTCAGCTGGATCGGCTGCCCCGGCCGGACCGAGGTCGGATCGACGTCGTAGCCGAGCAGCCGGATACCATTCTGGAACGCCACGTCGAGCGGGTGACCGATCTTCACCGCCGCCGGGGAGCGGGGCCGCGGAGTCACGGTCAAGCTGCCAATGGAGATGTGCGCCGGAGACCCGGTCGCCCGCAGCGGCTGGCCGTCCGCGTCGGTCAGGCCGGCGGTCAGCGTCAATGGACCGGCCGCGGTCCCGGCGGGGATCAGCACCTGCTGGCGATCGACGATCACGTCACCCGGTCGCCAGTCGTGGGCCGGCCAGACGCCGTCGGTTGGTGGCCGCGCCGATCGCGCCACGACGGCGCCAGCTTTGCCCTCTACCTGGATCACCGTTTCCAGGTCGCGCGCCGGCGCTCGGATCACCTGCCAGTAGAAGGTGATCTCGACTGAATCGCCGTCGAGGACCGAGCGAGGCGGAAGACTGGCGCCAACCAGGCGCACCGAGTCGCCGAAGATCACGTTCAGCGGCCGGGCGATTCCCAGCGAGGCCAGCGATGGCGGACGCTGCGGGCGGATCGTCGAGATCGGTTCGCTGGTCCAGAACGTCCCCACCGCCTGACCAGTCTCGTTCGTGGCGTTCAGGCCCTGGCCGTTCGCGCGCTCGAGGCCGACGTGGAGGACGTACGAGCCGACCGGAGCGCCGGCCGGGATCAGCAACGGACGGCGCACCAGCAGCGTTTGCCCGGTCCGCCACTCCGAGACCGGATAGACGTCCTCGTCGTACTGGGCCCAGGTCTGCCCGGCGGAGTCGTCCAGGTGGACGAAGAACTTCACCCCGTCGGCCGGGGGCTGCTCGATCTGCCAGTAGAAGGTCGCGACGAGCGGGTCGCCGGCCTGGCCGGCCCGGGGCACCTCGGCGCCGATCAGTCGAGCGACGCCGCCGAAATCGAGGCTCACCGCGGGCGCGGTTGGGTCCGGCTGCAGCTCGCCCGGTCGCAGCACGAATGCCTCGACCGCCGGGCCACCGTCCGGCCCGTTGACCTCGGCCACCCGATCGGCGGCCGGTAGCCGCTGGTACCAGTCGTCATCAGTCGCGCTGCGCGGCAGGACGTAGAGGGTTGGGCCGGCGCCCGGCGGCGGCAGCGGCAGGGCAGAGCGGCCGTCAAACCAGTGGAGGCGTGAGAAGAGGTCGCCGTCCAGGAATGATTCGGTGGGATCAGCCCCGTAGCGCGAGCTCACGTAGGTCGCGGCGTAGGACGGCGACTTCGCGCGAATCACTCCGGCCGCGGCGGTCACGTCGCCCTCAAGGGCGAAGTAGGCGGCCGGACTGGGCGCCCAGACCGCGAAATACTGGTAGGCGGCGAACCCACCGGCGACCAGCGGCCAGCCAAAGAGGACCGGCGCGAATCGACGCAGCGCCGGGGCCGGCGCTTTTCGCGCCCAGCGAATGACCAGGTCTAATCCCCGCGCCGCGAATAGCACCGCCGCCGGCGCGGCGCCAAGCGGCCGCATGAACTGGGGCGCGTCGACCGAAAGGAAGCTCGGCGCCAGCATGCCCAGCCACCAGATCAGGCAAAGGCGGTCAGCCCGGTCGCGCCAGCGCCAGCTGGCGAGGGCCAGGCCGATCAGAAAGAGCGCCGCGCTGACCGGATCGAAGACCGGGCGGTTCGCCAGGTTGTACTTCCAGTCACCATCGCCGCGCAGAACGAACATTCCCAGCGTTCGCGCGGTGCTGTTCGCCACCGCGGCAAGCAGCGACGGCCCGGCCACCAGCGGGTTCCAGACCGCGACCTCGTCGGACCGCCCAAAGAAGTCGGACGGGACGTGGTAGAAGTGTAACCCGAGCGGAACCGCCGTCAGCACCGCGGCGAGGACGACGAGACTCACCAGGACCGCCAGGTGGGTTCGGACCTGCTCCTTCGGCGGCGGGGAGACCGCCACTGTTGAGACCCTTCCCCCTCGGAATGGGGGAAGGGGTAGGAGATGAAGGAACCTCCGGCTGGAACCCGCCCGGATCATCACCTCCACCAATCCCACCGCCAGCAGCACCGCGATAAAGAACCGGCTCGAAGGATAGGTGTAAAGCTGCAAGCCAGTCAGCCCTCCGCCGAGAATCGCCAGGGCGAGCGAGCGACGGCGGAAGGCGGCCCAGATCGCGAGCAGGGCGAAGGTATCCAGCAGCGGCACCAGGATCGTCCGCTCGCCAAGTCGGCTCACGTGGAGGTGCCAGTAAAGCCCGGCCAGGAACGCCGCCGCGAGAACGCCGGTCCGCCGGTCGTAAAGCGACGCTCCGAGGAAGGCGACCGCGACGACCGTCGCCACCCCGGCCAGCGCGCCGGCCAGGCGCAGCGCGACGACGCCCGGTCCGATCACCGCGCTGACCCCGGCGATCAGGTACATGAATAGCGCCTCGCGGCCGGCGTAGCTCGAGAAGAAGACCGGATGGGTCTTCCCGCTCAGGATCTCCAGCCCAAGCAGTCCGTTCGCCGCCTGGTCGAAGTGGAGGCCCGGCGGAATCGAATCCAGATCGACGACACGGAGAATCAGCGCCGCTACGCCGATCGCGACGATCAGCCCGAGATAGATTGGCGTGGGGAGGATGCCAGAAGGAGAGTCAGAGACCGGTTTGGGCGTTCGATCCATCATCTTTCGCGGATTCGAGATCCAAGTCCCGCGCCGTCAGGGCAGGATGACCGGACGATAGTACGAGGCCAGCGACCCGCACCGCGATGTTGTTGTCAGTGTCAAAGTCAGCCAAGGGAGAGAATCAAGCGGCGCCGGCTGAGATTCGGGCATCGATGAGGTTCCGGTGTCGGCGATAATAGGTTCTCGTGCCCCCTTTGACGCTGACATGCTGCATCTACGACGCCGGGACGTCAAGGCTTGCCAACACGTTCAACTCTGAACCACGCTCCTCAGCATTTTCCCGATGTAGGTCGGTTTGTCATCCTTCTGAAACAGGACGTGGCATGCCTCGAGCTCGGCTTTCGAGATGCCCCTGTCCCACCAGCTTACCTGTTGGTACGGCGTGCCCGACAGAATGTACGAGCTCAGGATCACCGCCGGATCGCCGAGCCGCGCTTCGAGCTGCTTGATCGTCTCGCAAAAGCGGATCTTGGGATCGTCGGTTCCTCTCAGGTTGCGAATGCCCTTTGGATCGACGAAGGTGACGTACTGGCGGCCGGCCACCAGGAGCCAGAGGATGAAGTCGGGGTAGAAGTTGCCGGCTTCGAAAAACCCGATCCCTCGATCGCGACTCTGGTTTCGGAGGAGATATAGCTCTTTGTCTGCGAAGAACGCTCTGTCGCTGGAATAGAACGCCCGCAGGTCCAGGACGAAGTTCCGCTCGCCCTCGTTCAGCGCCACCGGGCGCACCTCGATCAGGTCGCTCTTCAGGTAGATCAGCGGCTCGTAAAGGTGGCGATCGAACAGGATGGCGCGAAGCTGCTGATCCACTTCGAGGTCGTGAAGCTTCCGATCGGCAATGTCCTTCTTGAGCTGCTTCAGCTTCTCGACGATCGCGGTCTGGGAGCGGTCGATCAGGAACTGGTACTCGTCGATGAAGTTCGGATCGTTCTCCGTCAGATCGCGATATTCGAGGAACGGCTGCTCGTACTCGCTCTTGCGAAACTTGTAGTAGCGGTCGCAGTATTTCCGCAGCAGGGCGACCGCGATCTCCTGCCAGAGGCGGACCTGCTCGAAGCTCCGAACGACGAGCTCGTCCTCGGGGATCAGGAGCCGGTACCAGTCCGGCGACTCCAGCAGTTCGCGGATTGCTTGCCGCGACAGGCTCAGGTTATACCAGGCTCGCTCGTTCTTGAAGCGCTGTAGCTCGAAGTAGATCGCGTCGAGATCCAGGAAGGCGAGGTGCTCGCGGGTCAGCTTTCCCTCGTGCGGCTGGGCGAGGTCGGCGGCGGCCTGGATGCCCCGGCTACGCTGTGACTGGATCTTCGGGTACCAG
>JBOGTX010000469.1:0-2112 GCA_050695695.1 Chloroflexota bacterium | reverse complement strand
CGCCAAGTATAGGGCCCTAACCCAGCAACTCTCCGATGCGCGCTCAATGAAAAAGAATCGATGGGCGAACTCGTGTGCGTAGGAAAAGCGAGCCCGAGCGGTCAGTGAAAGGTCGGACGATCTGTCGCCGGTGCCTTTAGCGCACCTCTCGCTCTCCCTCATGTGGATGATAAACTTGGTTCGCACTCGGCTGTATTCGATTTCTGCCTCTAGCAGCCTGTCGGAGAGAATACGTGAGATGGATGATCCTGCCCGTCAGACGGCGTTCTTGGTCGTCTGGGACGCCACTGGTGACTGCCGATGAACGGCCATGGGCGTGTTCGCGGCGCTGCGCGGCGCGGGATGGCCCTCGACACGCTACCGGGTAGCCCGCTCGGCCTCTTGCTGGCGCGTTCTGGGCGCACTGAAGCATGGCCGTTAGGCGCCAGTCGCGGTCAGTTGATGCAGGCGCTTCAGGTTGAACGCCAGGCAGACCAGACACCACTCGCTGGCCGCTGCGTCGTGCCCGCGCAGCGAGAACTGCCGAAAGCCCAGCACTTCCTTGATGATCCCGATCACCGGCTCGACCGTCGACTTCCGCGCGCCGTAGATCGCCTTGCCGATCGCGGTCGCGAGCTTGTAAGCCATCTGCACCTTTGGGCTGGCGTCGTCGGGGGGTGGGCTTGGCTCGGCTGCGAAGCGCTCGCGCCAACTCTGGTTGTGCACGTCCCGCCCGGTCGCGATGTACGGATCAATCCCGCGTCGCTCCAACGCCGCGACGTTCGCCGCGCTGAAGAAACCGGTGTCCAAGGCGGCGGCCCCCGGTTGCCCCAGCTCCGCCGGGATGGAGTCCACCGTCGGCACCACTTCGGCCTGGTCGGTGGGATGATTGGAAAGCGACTGGCCCACGATCAGAAAGCTTTCCTGGTCGACGGCCACCTGGGCGTTGTAGTCCTGATCGAACCCCTGATTCGTGCTGCACTTCATGATCCGCGAGTCCGGATCGGTGAAGTTGTACTGGTCCGTGGCCCGCGGCCCCGCCGTTGGCGGGATCGGCGGCCGGCCGCGGGGCTTGCCGCCCCCTTTGCGCGCCTTCTCGTCTCGCTCCCGCACTTTCGCGTCGTACTCCGCCTGCTCGGCGGCAAAACGCTCCTTGGCCCGCGCCTCCAGCACTGCTTTGGCCTGGGCCAACTGCGCCAGGCGGGTCTGCCGCCGTGTGATCTCGTCGGCGACGACCAGACCGTCGGGCAGCGTCTCGTGCTCGGCTCGCTCGCCCAGCGCAAACAACTCCTCGACCTCGGTCTGCAGACGCCGTTCGATCTCTTGCAGACGCTGGTAGCTCACCGCCTTGCTCTTCGAGGCATCGGCGTGGAGCTTGCTGCCGTCGAGACTGATCCGCCCGAGTTGGAGCACGCCCACCTCTTGGGCGATCAGGAGAACCTGGACGAAGAGGCTCTTGAGGTCGGCCAGGAAGGTCTTGCGGAAGGTTGCCAGCGTGTCGTGGTCCGGATGCAGGTTGCCGGCGATGAACCGGAAGGGCGCCGATTCGTCGGTCGCCCGCTCGATCTTGCGCGCACTGAACACGCCCGTGGCATAGCCGTAGAACAGGAGGCCAAGGAGAATCTCGGGCGCGTAGGGTTCACCGCCCCGTTCGCCGTAGCGCGCATAGATGGCCGACAGATCGAGTTGGGTGATCGTATCGACGACGAAGCGCGCCAGGTGATCGGGCGGCAGACAGTCGCCGAGCCGCACCGTCACGTCGAGGGCTGCTTGGTAGTCAACCGTCTTGAAGGTTCTGTCCATACGCTCAATCTATCACAATCGGCTCAGCGGAGAGCCACGTTCTCTCCGACAGACTGCTAGGGCGCCAGATCGACCTCCCACGCCAGCGCGGACACCGCCGTCCAACGGGCGGCGCTCAAAAGCATCGCGGGAACGGGGATACAAACGCGCGGGCATCCGTTCATGAGCCTGCCTCCCGCCTGGCGAGAATCGACCTGGCCTGATCGTAGCAGGTTGGCTGGCAGGTGTCAACGCGGGGAACGACTTGGCGGTGACCCTCGGGCGCATTGCATCCCGTATCGTGGGAGCCTTAAAGCCCGTTATGCACTTGAGGAGCGAAGATGATGGTAC
>JBOGTX010000468.1:0-6036 GCA_050695695.1 Chloroflexota bacterium | reverse complement strand
GGCGTATCCAGGCGCGCCCAGTGCTTCGCGCCATCGCTGGTCGAGATCAGCACCGCCTGGCCATTCGTGATGCCACCGACCCAGCCCAGCGACGGATTCAGGCGATCGAGGCGAAAGCCGTGGCCAGCCAACGGCAGCCGCTGATTGGACCAGGTCTGGCCGGTCGAATCGGTGGAATCCAGCGTCGCGGTACAGTTGGTCGAGGTCGAGCAGGTCTGACCGAGGATCCAGCCATCGCGTGGCGAGGCAAAGCTCAGGTCGATCAAATCGACCGAGGTCGTCGAGGTTCGCTGCCAGGTTCGGCCGGCGTCGGTCGTCTGCATCACGACGTTGGGACAGGTCGAGCTGCCACATTGCTTGCCGATGCCCCCGACGAGCCAGCCAGTCGTCGAATCGGTAAACTGTACGCGGCGCGGCACCAGCAGCATGCGGCCGGCCGGAGACCAGCTCTCCCCACCGTTCGTGGTCGCGTAGACCAGGGCCCGGCAATCCCCGGATTCGCTCCCGTCGACCCCAGGGCAGTTCTCGGCGACGACCCAGCCGTGGCTCGGGTCGACGAACGAGAGCGACGTCAGGCGCGCCGCCGTTGGCAGCACCGCCGGACTCAAGGGGCCGACCGGCACCGGGTCTTCGCAGCCGACCAGGAACAAAAGGAGCGCCACGCCGAGCACCGGCATGAGCCATTTCGCGATCGTCGTCATCGTCTCCGCGCGAGTTCCGTTCGCCTACCCGAGACATCCTAATCCCAACGAACGCCATTCGCAAGGAGCCTGGAGTCGGACCTCCCCGCTCGCTAACCCTCGATCACCCGGTTTCGGAGGACGCCCAATCCCGATACCTCCACCTCGACGACGTCGCCGTGCCGGAGAAACGTCTGGGTCGTCGCGCCAACTCCCGACGGAGTCCCGGTCGCGATCAGGTCGCCCGGCTGGAGGGTGACGAATCGACTGATCCAGGCGATCGTCTCGGCCACGGTGAAGATCATGTCTCCGGTGGCCCCGCGCTGGCGGACCGTGCCGTTGACGCGCGTCTGGATCGTCAGCGCCTGGGGATCGGCGATCTCGTCCACCGCGAGAAACGGCCCAACCGGCCCGAACGTGTCGAACCACTTGCCATTCAGCCAGTCGAAGTAACCGGTTCGGGCGGTCGGCTGGCGCGGGACGTCGATCGTCAGCGTCCGGCCGGAGACGTCGTTGAAGTTCGCGTAGCCGGCGACGTAGTCGAGCGCGCGCTCGGCCACGACGTTCTTGGCCGCCCGACCGATCACGACGGCCAGCTCGCCCTCGTAATCGACCGCAGTACAGAGTGGTCCGGGCAGGCGAATCGACGCGTCGGGGCCGACGATCGTCGTGACCGGCTTGACGAAGACCTCCGGGGTGTGGTTCTCCTTTGGCGGCGCCTCGTGTCCGCCCTCGCGCCAGTGCTCGGCGTAGTTGCCGGCCAGGCAGAGGATCTTTGGCGGCCGGGGAATCGGCGCGAGCAGCCGCGCGCTCGCCGGATCCACCAGCGACGCCGCGTCGCCGCGCTTGAGCGTCCGTTCCACGACCTCGCGCGCGAGATCCTGGCCCGCTGCGCCAGCTTCCAGAAACGCGACCGCCTCGGACATTGCCGATAACCGGTCGCTGGGCGCCCCGCCGGCGGCCCCGGCGAGATCGACGATTCCTCGATCGGTCAGCACGCCCAGCCGTTCCTCACCCGAGCTTGTCGCGAAGGTCACGATCTTCATAGCTCCTCCTCCCAACGTCCGCGGTGGCACCCACTTGCTGTGCCCTTCGCCCGGCGGAAGGCGCGCGAGCCGGCCACCCTTCAACGGGGCGTAGCGTACCAACCCGTCCCGCCTCGCGTCAATCCGGCCAGGCGTCGAGGGGTACGGCGATCCTGGGAGCGCGGGCGTCTCAAGCCTTGACACTCGGATGCCCTGTCTCGTATGCTGGAAGAGGCGAAAACGACGTATCGCGCATGGCACGGCCACGCGCGAGGGTCGGGTGGGGTCGAAATCTGGCGCGGGTGGCTCCATCTCCAGGTCCGAAGGTAGTTATTGTCATAAGGCCGGATGGGGGTTGAAGGATACCGACGTGGATGATCTGAATGAGAGCAGCCGGCGAGTTCGTCTTCTTGGATTGGTGAAAGCCGACGTCCCGGCGCCGCATGCCAATCGCATCATCGACCCCGTGGCGATCAACAGCGGGGACGCCGAATGGTATATGGAGAACATCTCCTGCCAGTGGGCCTGCCCGGCGATGACCGACATCGCGCGCTACATCGCCCACATCGCGTCCGAGGACTACGACTCGGCGTACGAGATCAACCTGGAAGACAACGTCTTTCCGGGTCTGCTCGGTCGGGTCTGCGCCCGCCCCTGCGAGCCAGCCTGCCGCCGCGGTCGCATCGACAAACCGATTGCCATTTGCCGCCTCAAGCGGGTGGCCGCGGACTATCGCAAGCAGCACGGACCTCCCGGACGCGTGCCGCTGACCAGGAATCGGCGGGTCGCGGTGGTCGGAGCCGGGCCGGCCGGTCTGGCCTGCGCGCGCGACCTCTGCCTGCAGGGCTACGAAGTCGTCGTCTACGAGGCGCTGGCGGTCGCCGGGGGCATGTTCACCGCGGGCATCCCGGCCTGGCGCCTCCCGCGCGACGTCTGCTACGAGGAGATCGACGAGTATTTCGCGGCGATCGGGGTCGACATCCGTCTCAACCAGCGAATCGGGAAAGATCTGCCGCTCACCAAGCTGCTCGACGAGTACCACGCGGTGTACCTGGGGGCCGGCACCCAGAAGTCGCAGATGCTGCGGATTCCGGGCGAAGAGCTCGACGGGGTCTTCCACGGCCTCGAGTTCATGGAGTCGGTCAACATCGGCCCGATTCCCCGCATCGGAAGACGAGTCGCGGTGATCGGCGGTGGCTTCACGGCGATGGACTGCTCGCGCTCCTCGTTGCGCATGGGTGCCGAGAAGGTCTACGTCCTGTACCGACGAACCGCGCACGAGATGCTGATCGAGCCGGACGAGGCGCGCGAAGCCGAGTTCGAAGACGTCGAGTTCCAGTTCCTGGTCTCGCCACTCGAAGTGCTGACCAATGATGGCAAGTCGGTCTCCGGCCTGCGCTGCATCAAGAACCGATTGGGCGAGCCCGACGCGTCGGGACGCCGCCGCCCGATTCCGATCGAGGGCTCGGAGTTCGACGTCGAAGTGGACATGATCCTCGCCGCCACCGGCCAGAACTCGGACGCGTCGTGGATCCCCGCCGAGCTTGGCGTCAAGCTCACCCGCGACGGGCGGCCAGTCGTCGATCCCGAAACCTGGATGACCGACTGCCCTGGCCTCTTCGCCGGCGGTGACTTCACGGCCGGCGCCCGCAACCTGATCTCGGCCATCGCCGAGGGCAAGCAGGCCGCGGCTTCGATCGATCAGTTCCTGCGCGGCGAGCGCGACCAGATCTCCTACAAGGCCCGGTTCGACTTCGTCCCGCACCTGGATAACGTCTCGGATTACTGGGATGGCGTCAGCCGCGACATTCAGCGCGACCAGGATCAGAAGACGACGGTCGTGACCTCGGAGCGCGCGACCCTCCGCGTCTCGATGGTTCCGGCCTCGGTCTGGTCTTCGGACGCGATGCGCCGCCGCCTGATGGTCGGCGATGATTACGTCCTGGTGGACCGACAGGAAGTCCCGGAGATCGAGCGCGAGGCACGCTGGGACCTCAATCACGAGGTCGAGACCGGCTTCGAGAAGGACTCGGCCTACGAGGAAGCGAAGCGCTGCCTCCAGTGCCAGCTCAACATCTTCCTCGACGGTCCGAACTGCATCCTTTGCAACGGCTGCGTGGACGTCTGTCCGGTCAAGGTCATCTCGATGGTCACCCTGGACAAGCTGGAATCGCTCGACGGCGACGCCAACCACCCGGTCCTCCAGGAGACCAAGAAGTGGCGGGCCGGCGCGGCGATGCTGATGGACGAAGACCTCTGCATTCGCTGCGGCCTCTGCATCTACCGCTGCCCGACCAACTGTATCACCATGCAGCACTACGAGCCCGAGCTCAAGAAGGTCGGCTCGACCCCGCTCCAGGTGATCCCCCTGCGCGAGATCAAGACGCTGGAACCGGTCGGCAGCAAGGGATAATTTTCCGAAGGCATCAGGTAAGAGCAAAGGGACTGGCAGTCACCAGTCCCTTTGCTCTTACCTCAGAGCCTCGACCCGAGGGCGCTGAGGCTGAACCCAATCGCTAGCAACACCGCCAGCCGAAGGTGCAGGCTCGCGGTTCCCCGCATCAGCTTTCGCCCGCGCTCGAGGCCGGGGCCGGCGTTGCCGGCCAGTTGCCACGCCCAGGGCAGCGTCAGCAAGCCAAGCGCCGCGAACGGCGTGACCGCCACGGCCAGGCCGGCCACCGCGACCTCGGCCGCCCAGATCAGCGCGGCGAACTCGCGGGTCGCCCACCTCGGTCCCAAGCGCACCGCCAGCGTGCGCTTTCCGCTTCGGGCGTCGTCGTCCAGATCGCGCAGGTTGTTCGCGTGCAAAAGCGCCGCGACGACGAGGCCAATTGGAATCGACGCCAGCAGCGGCAGCGGCGCGAACCGCCCGGCGGTCACCAGGTAGGCCCCGAGGGTCGCCCCCGGCCCGAGTAGCAAGAAGACGACGACCTCGCCAAGCCCACGATACCCGAAACGAAACGGTGGCGCCGTGTAGAAGAAGCCGAGAGCCGCGCCCGCCAACCCGAGCAGCAGAATCTCCCGCGGACTGCTCAGCGCGAGGAACACCCCGATGCCTCCGCCGATCGCGAAGGCAGCCAGGCTCCCGATCAGGAACCAGCGCGGCGAAAGCAGCCCGGCCTGCAAAGGCCGCGGACCGACGCCGATCGGCGGATCAGCGCCGCTCCGGAAGTCGAAGTAGTCGTTCCCGAGGTTGACGCCGATCAGCAGCAACGCCACGCCCACCAGCGCAAGGGCGAAGGCCAGCGGACGCACCGGGCCATCATGGACCGCGACGCCGCCCGCCAAAAGCACCGGCGCGACCGCGGTCCCAAGAGAATGCGGCCGAATCGCCCGCCACCAGCGAGTGACGAAAGTGGGAGAGGCTCCCCCCGTAAGTATATTGCTTGACGGACTCATGCCGACCCTCTCACATTTCCCGCAGATCCCTGGTTCGTGGACAACACGTACGTTCGGCTTGACCGGGTCTCGTCGACCGCCCAGGCATCGGGCAGGGAGCTATTTGCGGCTTGAAGGTTGAAAAGGGCGTCGAAATTGAACGTTGAAATCCGAGGTTGACAGCAGTCATTTCACGTGTTAACATCCTGATACACCCCCAGTCACCTCGGTGGCTGGGCGCAGCGCCCTCCCTTCGGAGGGCGTTTGCATTTCCCCTAGGATACCGCGCGGTCACCGCTGCCTACCATTCTGCAGGCTTCCGAATAATCCCGGTAACATCCCGTAAAGTCGTCGGAAATTGAGCTTCCGCCAAATGCGCCGGATCGACAGTCCAGAAGAAGGATGCGGCGCGGCTCAATTCACGGCTGGCTACTCGCGGCCTAAAATTCGCGGGCACCGGACGAGTATCGGGGGTCAGAAGTGGGGTAATCACGCCAATCTGCCGCTTAAGGGTTCGTCGTACAACGCTAATGGGGTAGGCAAGGTCGGAATCGTTCGAGATGACGATCGCCATGTCATAGGAATTCTGGAAACCGTCCATCACGAGATGAGTAGCCAGATTTACGTCTGATCCTTTCTCTTCTGTATTCATGACTTCCGCATATTTGACCGGCCCGCAAACAAAGCCCGGATGACCTGGAACGCTCTTGGCGAGAGGGAGTGTCTTGGGACTCGCCAGAAAATGGCCGAAATATATCTCGACTTCCGGCAGAGTGGCTATCGCCCTCAGATACGCCTGCTGACGGGTCGCCTGTCGAGGATCCGTTCTCGGCTGAATCCGAGCGGTAAAATACTTGATCTTAGAAATCTGACTATTCGGCAGCCGCAAGCGGCAGAACGCCGCGAGATCGAGCCATTTCCACGTGTAGAACTTGAGGCAGCCATAATAGAAG
>JBOGTX010000467.1:0-3723 GCA_050695695.1 Chloroflexota bacterium | reverse complement strand
GTTCCCAGCCGGTTGAACCCGAACACCGACGGTGACGACGCGCGCGACCTGCTCGCGCTGCTCGCCCGGCCGCGAGATGCCGGCACAAATCTCACGAAAGCCGAGCGCAGGGTGCTGCTCGCCGGCGAAGATGACCTGTTCGGCCGCTTGCAGGAGCTCCCCGACCATCTGACATTCAGCCTGACGTTCGTCGAGAAGGCGAAGGCCCGGGAGCGGATTCTCTTGACTGTCGACGACGTGCTGCCCTCGCGGCTGCGGCGACTCTTCGAAGCGAAGGCGCGGGTTGAGAAGCGCGGCCACGAGGGTGGCTACCTCCGTGACGAGTGGGAGTTCACCCTGTATCGCCACCTGTTCCCGCTTTGCGAAGTGGACCGCGGTGGGGGCAAGGTCGCCCTGCGCCGACCGGACTTCCTGGCCATTCTCGATCACGTCTTTCGAGGTGCCCCGGTCCAGGCCAGTTACCTGGCGAACACCTTCATCGGCCCGTTGCGGACGCGGTTCGTCGCCTGGCGCGGCGAGCAAGGCGACGACCGGGATAGCGAATTCGCGTTCCGATCGATTGTCCAGGGGGCCTGGCTCACCTGGCACTTTCTGGACGATCTCGAAATTATCTCCGAGGAGGGAACCCTGGCTGAAATGACTATGTCATCGTCGGATCACCCGCGCCTATCCGGGCCCTACTTCGAGTGGCTGGAGGAGTTTTTCGCCGAGGGCGCGCGAACGTTTCGGAGCGATGCCGCGAAGGTCGCCTTCCTGTTGGGCAGCCTCGCCGACAGCGTGCGCGAGGTCCAGCTCGCGAACCTGAAGGCGGCACCCTTCGCCAAGTACCTCAAGTCGTTGCGGATGGAGCAGGGCGATCTGCTCGATCTGCTGCCGCGGATCACCCAGAAGCTGACCGAGTACGACGAGTATCGCGGCCGCAATCGCCAGATGCTGGAAGCCGTGTCGTACTACCTGACCCGCGCCGGCATCGAGGCCTGGCCGATGACCAGCGCCGAGATCAATCTGATCTTCGGAATGGGCATGAACCTGGGCTACCTCGTCAGACGTGGGCCGGGAAAGACGACCGGGGCGGACGCGGCTGACGGCGGCGGCGTGCCGCTCGCGACACCAAGTTGATCGGTTGGAGGAATTGGCAGTGGCTGACGTAACCCAGCGCTCGGAAATCCTGTTTCTCTACGACGTGACCGACTCGAATCCCAACGGGGATCCGCTCGACGAGAACAAGCCGCGCATCGACGAGGAGACCAACCACAACATCGTGACCGACGTGCGGCTCAAGCGAACGGTGCGCGATTACCTGGCGACCCGGCCGGGCATCGAGATCTTCGTTCAGGGCGAGCGGAAGGAGAACGGTGACCTGAAGACGAAGGACGAGCGCCTGGCGTCCTTCGGTGGCGCGGAGGACTTGCTGAAACGGTGCATCGACCTTCGTCTGTTTGGCGCCACGATTGCAATCAAGGAACGAAGGGTCACGTTCACCGGTCCGGTCCAGTTCAAGCTGGGGCGCTCGCTGAATCGGGTCGACCTGACGTTCATCAAGGGCACGACGGTCATGCCGTCGGGTGAAGGTAAGGCGCAGGGCACGATGACCGAGGAGTACCGCTTACCATACAGCCTGATCGCCTTTTACGGCATCGTCAACGAAAACGCCGCGCGGCTCAACCAGCAGGTGGCCTTGAATGAGGACATCCGCCTTTCCGAGGGGGACGTCGACCTGCTGCTCGAGGGCCTCTGGAACGGCACCGCCAACCTGATCTCGCGCTCGAAGTTTGGCCAGCGTCCCCGGCTGCTGCTCCGGGTGCGCTACCGATCGGGATATCAGGGGTACGTTGGCGAGCTGGACCACCGCCTGCGCCACCAGCTCGTGGGAGTTGCGCGCGACGAGGCACTGCGCGACGTGCGCGAGCTTCGAGCCGACCTGACCGAGCTGCTCGACGCACTGGCCGGCGCGCGCGATCGCCTCGATGCGGTCTCCGTGCGCTGGGATCCGCGCCTGGTGCTGGTCGATGGTGGGAAGGCGATCGCCAGTCTGATCGATACCCTGGGCTCTCGCCTGCCCGGCGCGGCGGTGAGCGCACTGTCCTTCCCCGGGGAAGAGCGGTGAGCGCGCCGTCGTCCGAGCCGCTCCGGCGCGCGCTGATCTTCGAGCTCTGGGGTGATTACGGGCTGTTCAAGCGGTTCTACACCACCGCCTCGCCGCTCAGCTACGCCATCCCCCCGCCACCGAGCGTGGCGGGCATTCTCGGCGCGATCGCCGGGTCGGGCAAGCGGAGCTACCTGCGCGACTTTGGCCCCGACCGGTGCCGCGTTGCCCTCCGGCTGACCCGGCCGGTCAAAAAGACGCGCCTCGGGTTGAACTGGGTGAATACGTCCGGCGAGACCGACCTCTATTTTCGGAGCGGCGTCGTGACGGCGCACAATCCGGTCAAGGTCGAGCTGCTGAAAGACCCGGGGTACCGCCTGTACGTGAGCCTCGAGGACCCGGATCTCCAGGCTCGGCTTGGCGACCTGCTGCGGTCCGGGCAGTCGGTCTATACCGTCTCGCTCGGTCCGGCAAATTTGCTGGCGTCGTTTCGCTTCGTTGGCGAGGAGACGCTCGCGCGCCGGGAGGCCGGATCCTACCACGTGGGCACCGTGGTGCCGGTAGACGGCGTCCGCTGGCCGCCGGCCGGTCGAGGCATCGGGTTCGAAACCGGCCAGCGCTTCGCGCGCGAGCACTTGCCCCGGCGCATGGAGGCCGATCGGCGGGTGACCGGGTACGTCGACGTCATCGTCGAGACCTCGGGGCGGAGCTTTGACGCGGACCTCGTGGACGCGTACGGGGTGGGAGATGAGACGATCGTATTCCTCTGATCTGGCGGCGATCGAGGCGCACCCGGGCGAGCCGTTGATCGAGCACCTCTGGTCGGTGGCCGAGCTGGCCGAGTCGACGGCCGCGGCCATGCCCGGGGATGGGCCGGTCGATCGCGAGACGTTGCGGCGCCTGGCCTGGATTCTGGGCGCCAGCCACGACCTGGCGAAGGCAACGCCGTACTTTCAGGCGCACCTGCGCGGTCAAAGCGTCGACCGACGGTTGAGCAGCCACGCCCTGACCTCGGCGATGATCGGCTACCTCTGGGTCAGGGACGAGCTCGGTGCCCGGGCGACGGATTCGCTGGCTCACGCGTTTTTGCCGCTCGCGGTGTTCCTGACGGTGCGCCGGCACCACGGCTTCCTCCACCAGGCTTACGCGGAGGCGAGTCCCGACGACGACGACCGCGAGGTGATCGATCGGCAATGGGCCGCGTTGCGCCGACCGATCTTCGACGAACTGCTCGCGCTGGTCGGCGCTCCCTGGACCGTCGAGGGGCTCGATGCGCTGCTCGCGCGCTTCTGGGCCGCGAACGAGCCGCGAGCGTGGCGGACGTTGCTTCGTCGCCTGGAGCGCGCGGGTGACGTTCGCTTCTATCTGACCGAGAATTTGCTGTTCTCGCTGCTGATCGACGCCGATCGCCTGCGAACTGCCTTCGCGGGGGAAACGCCCGCTGACGAGCGCGCGGTGATTGGTAGTGATCTGCTGGACGCCTACCGACGGAGAAAAGGCTGGGTCGCCGGTCACGACGACGTCGCGAGCCTGCGGGAACAGTTGCACGCCGAGGTCCGGGCGACCGTCGATGGCCTGGATCTGGACGACCGCTTCTACAGCCTGACGGCGCCGACCGGGCTGGGCAAGACCCTGAC
>JBOGTX010000466.1:0-5176 GCA_050695695.1 Chloroflexota bacterium | reverse complement strand
GTCGCGACCCAGGCGGCAGGACCCCAGGTGCGGCGCCCGGGCGGCCCGGGTCGCTGGGGACCGGGCATCGGCCCGTTGTCTTCGGTGGCCGGATTCCTGGGAATCAGCCAGACGGACATGCAGACTGACTTGAAGAACGGGCAGACGCTCGCCCAGATCGCCCAGGCGCACGGCAAAAGCGCCAGCGATCTGACGACGTTCCTCACCGCGCAGCTCAAGACGCGGTTGGACAAGGCGGTCTCGGGCGGCAAGCTAACCAGCCAGCAAGAGACCACCATGCTGAATAATGCCAGCACCCGCTTCGACAAGCTGATCAACTCGAAGTTCCAGCCGATGGGGAAGCGTGGTCGGCCTGGCATGACAGGCCCGGGATTTGGTGGGCCCGACCTGTCGATCGTCGCGCAGACCCTGGGTATGCAGCCGAAGGACGTTCGCACCGAGCTACAGAACGGCAAGACCCTCGCTCAGATCGCCCAGGAGCACGGTAAGACCTCGACTGACCTGGAGAACGTGATCCTGGCATCGGTCAAGACCCGCCTCGACAAGCTGATGACGACCAACTTCCAGCAACTCGAGCAGCAGCGCCAGGCGAGCCGCCAGAATCGCACGCCGCCGAGCACGGCTACTCCGACTCCCTAACTGTTTTTACATGAAGCATCCCGAATTTCTGCCGGCAGGCCGTGGAGACCCCTCTCACCCTGTCCCGCTCCTCATCCCAGACGCCGGGGCGTTCACACGCCGGGCGCGGAGAGAGCGGGAACTCCCAAGGAAAGATCTCTCTTGGAAGCTCCTCTCCCCGCGCCGGGGAGAGGTCGGGAGAGAGGTTTCCTCGGCATGGCGGGCAAAGTTCGGGATGCTTCATGGTGGCAGGTTGACGTTAGAGCTTCGTGCGAAGCGCGCTCAGCACCTTCTTGTTCATGCCGCCCACCGCGAGCAAATCATCGTCGCTGGCCCGGCGGATCGATTCGATGGTTCCCAGCTTGCGCAGCAAGGCGCTTTTCAGCTTGGGCCCAATCCCCGGGACGTCGTCCAGGGGCGATTTCAGGGTCGCTTTGTTGCGTAGCGTACGGTGATAGGTGTTGGCGAAGCGGTGCGCCTCGTCGCGAATCCGCTGGACCAGGTAAAGACTCTCGGACGTTCGCGGCAGGATGACCGGTTCCGAGCTTCCCACGGTAAAGATCTCCTCGCGCTCCTTCGCCAGGCCGACCAGAGTGACGTTCTCCACCCCCAACTCGGAGAACACTTCCCAGGCCGCCGAAAGCTGCCCCTTGCCGCCGTCGACGATGACGAGCTCGGGCAGGATCTTCCATCCCTTGTCCGCCTCGCCTGGCGCGTTCCCGAGCGGTAGCTCGGGTTTGGCCCGACGAAAACGGCGCCGCAGGACTTCCTGCATTGAGGCGAAGTCGTTGGGACCGGTCACGTCCTTGATGCGGAATCGCCGGTAGTGATCGCGCCTTGGCTGGCCATTTTCGAAGACGATCATCGAGGCAACCAGCAGCGCCCCCTGGGTGTTGGAGATGTCGTAGCACTCGATTCGTCGCGGCGGCTCCAGGAGATCGAGGTAATCGGCGAGCTCGCCGAGCGCCGCCGACGTGCGCGTTTCATCGGCCAGCCACTTCGCCTTCATCTGGGTGAGCGCCTCGGCGGCGTTTTCCTCGACCAGCTTCAGCCGTTCGGTTTCCTCGACGTCGCGGGCGGCCCGAATCACGACGGTGCTCCCTCGGGTTCGGTGCAGCCACTCTTGAATGACCGATGCCTCGTCCAAGGGATTTGGAATCAGGATCTCCGGTGGAACCTGGGCGGCTTGATCGTAGAACTGCTTCAAGAACGCGGCGAGAATCTCCTGTGACGATTCGTCCTGGGTGTTGATCAGGGGGAATGAGGCCCGCTCGACCATGCGTCCACCCCGGACGAAGAAGATTTGGACGCAAGCCTGGCCGTTGTCACGGGCGAAAGCAACCAGGTCGGCGTCCTGGTCGTTGGCGCCAAAGACGCGCTGGCGCTCCATGATCTTTTCGATCGTGCGGATTTGATCGCGTAGGTACGCTGCTCGCTCGAACTGCAACTCCTCGGCGGCCTGGTCCATCTTCGTCCGGATCTCTTCGACGACCCGTTCGTAGCGACCACCCAGGAAACGGCACATTCGGTCGATCATCGCCCGGTACTCGTCGGCCGCGACTGCCCCGATGCAGGGGCCAAGGCACCGCTTGATGTGAAATTGCAGGCACGGGCGCGGATCGGTACCGGTGATCTCGCGGGGGCAGGTCCGAAACGGGAAAAGCTTGTTGAGAAGGGCCAGCATGCCGCGCACGCTGCTGGAATCCGCCCAGGGGCCAAAGTACTGATTGCCGTCGTCGCGACGGCGGCGCACGATTTCGGCACGCGGCCACGGCTCGGCGGTCGTGACGCGGATGAGCGGATACTGCTTGTCGTCGCGCAGCTTGACGTTGAAGTGCGGGCGGTGGGTCTTGATCAGCGAGCACTCGAGGATCAGCGCCTCGAGCTCACTGTCGACGACCGTGATGTCCAGATCGGCGATCTCTTGAACCATGCGCGCCACCTTCCGCGACGCGGGAGAATCACGGAAGTAGGATCGAACGCGATTCCGGAGGTTGATCGCCTTGCCGACGTAAATGATGCGGCCCTCGGCATCGCGAAACTGATAGACGCCGGGCCGTGTGGGCAGGGCCTCGAGGCGCCGCTCGATCTGGTTGCGCTCCATCAATCGGCCAACCTTCCTGAGACCGAAGGGGGTTAGGATCGGTCACTCAAAATTATACCAGGCCCGTCCCCGCCCGTTTTCAACCCGCCAAATTTTGCCGTAAGATAGCGTGGATAACGATCCCATTTGCCGGCCGTTCATCAAACCAGCTTCGGAGGAACACATGCCAGGTACCCATGCCGCATTTCAGAAGCGCTTGAACGACGCGCTGAAGTCGTCGGACCTCGAAGTAGCGCTGACGCGGGCGCTACCCCGGCTGCGAGATGCCCGGGTCAGCCGCCTCGAAGGCTCCGATTTTCCGGAGCTCCAGCGGCGGCTCGCCGACATCAAGGCGCGGTGCGTGGAGCGGCTTCCGGAGCTCGTCGAGCAGTTTACCGCCGAGGCGACGAAAGTTGGCTGCGTCGTCCACTCGGCGGCGACCGCGGAAGACGCGCGGCGCATCGTGGCGGAGGTCGCGAAGGCCCGTGGGGTCAAGCTCGTCGTGAAGAGCAAGACGATGGTCGCCGAGGAGATCGAGCTCAATCCCTATCTTCAGGCGCGAGGAATCGAAGTTGTCGAAACCGATCTTGGCGAGTGGATCATTCAACTGGCCGGCGAGCACCCATCCCACATTCTCGCGCCGGCGCTCCACAAAACCCGCGAGCAAATCGCCGAGCTGATTGGGAAGGCGACCGGCCAGGACCTTTCCGGAGCCACGAACTCAGACCTCGTGGCGGCGGCCCGGCGGCACCTGCGACAGAGCTTCGTCAACGCCGACATGGGCATTTCTGGCGCCAATATCGCGATCGCCGAGTCCGGGACTCTGGTCCTGGTGACCAACGAAGGCAACGGACGATTGGTCACGACCCTGCCGCCAATCCACGTCGCGGTCGTCGGGGTCGAAAAGATCGTTCCCGGCCTCGACGAAGCCACCGAGGTGCTGAAGCTCCTGGCGCCGAGCGCGACCGGCCAGAAGCTCTCGGTCTACACCTCGTTTACCACCGGACCGAGTCGTAGCGCGGACATCGAGAACTCGCTGACGATCGGGGTCCACGGCCCCAAAGAAGTTCACATCGTTCTGGTCGACAACGGACGCTGGAAGATGCGCGATGATCCGGAGTTTCGCGAGGCGCTCAGGTGCATCCGGTGCGGAGCGTGCGCCAACGTGTGCCCCGCTTACCAGATCGTCGGCGGGCACGTTTTCGGACACGTCTACACCGGGCCGATCGGGCTGGTCGTCACGCCCTTTCACCACGGCATGGAGCACGCGGTCGATCCCCAGGGGCTATGCGTTTCATGTAACGCGTGCGAGACGGTTTGCCCGGTCGGCATCCCCCTGGCGCGAATGATCCTCGACTTGCGAGGGCGCAAGGTGAAGGAGGATGGCCTGCCCTGGCTCAAGCAGAACGCCGTTCACCTGCTGGCCGACCCCGAAGGCTTTGCCAGTAAGACTCACCTTGGCTCGATCCTGCAGAAGCCGCTGACCGGTCGCGGCCATTTCGTCAAGAATCCGGTTCTCCGGCGCCTGCCGGGAATCAAGGACCTCCTGAGCTGGCGGAGCCTGCCAGCCCTCGCGGGCTCATCGCTTCACGACCGTTTCGCCAATTCATCCGGAAAGTTCACTCCTTCCCGAATGATTCAGGGAAGCCAGGCGGAGGGCAAGCGCATCGCCTACTTTTCGGGCTGCCTGACCGATCGACTCTATCCGGAGATGGGAGAAGCGGTGGTGCGGGTGTTGCGGGCGGTCGGCTGCGATGTGTTCTTCCCTCCGGGTCAGTCTTGCTGTGGACTGCCGGCGATCAACGCCGGCGACGGCCACTCGGCGTTGACGATGATCCAGCAGACGATTCAAGCCCTGGAAAAGGTCAAGGCCGACTTCGTCCTGAGCGCGTCCGCGAGCTGCGTGGTGTCGATGCTCCAGGACTATCCTCGCTTGCTGGCCGGGCAGCCCGAGTGGCTCGCGCGGGCCGCGCTGCTCGCCGAGCGCGTGATCGACTTCACGACGTTCCTGGACCGGGAAGTCCGGCTGCCGGCCGGCGCGCTGATCGACGGATTCCCATTAACGGTGACGGTGCACGACTCGTGTCAATCTCACAACTGCCTCGGCTTGCAAGATGAGCCGCGACGAATCCTTCGTGGCGTCCTGGGCCATTCGATCGTCGAGATGCGCGATTCCACCGCGTGCTGCGGCTTCGGTGGCTCGTTCTCGTTCGAGCACCCGAGGGTCGCCGAGCGCATCGCCGGACGAAAGATCAAGAACGTGGATGACACCGGCGCGCCGATCGTCGTCACCGACAACCCGGGGTGCATCATGCACCTGCGTGGAGTCGTGGATGCCTCCCATCGGCCGATCCAGGTGCTTCACCTGGCGGAGCTGATCGATCGCGCCATCGCGACTGGCGCCAGCACCTAGCCGAGGCTGCCGCGTGTCGGTGACGGATCTCCTCACCCTTGGCGTGCTCTTGTCGGTCGTGG
>JBOGTX010000465.1:0-4465 GCA_050695695.1 Chloroflexota bacterium | reverse complement strand
TTCAGGGTGAACGTTCCCGCGATCCGGCCTGGATCATCGTCAGAATCCGCTCCGGCGTGAATGGCATGCGATTCGGATCCGCCCCGAATGGCGCGAGCGCGTCGAAAATCGCGTTGGCAACGGCGGGAGGGGCGCCGAGCGTTCCGCCCTCGCCCACGCCCTTGACCCCACCGAGCGAGTGCGGTGAGGGTGTGACGATGTGGTCGATCTCGAACGCCGGGATCTCCGCGGGGGTCGGAACAAGATAATCCATCAGCGTCGCGTTGAGGAGCTGACCGTTCTCGTCGTAGATGATCTCCTCATAGAGCGCCCCGGCGATTCCCTGGGCCGTGCCGCCGCAGATCTGGCCTTCGACGATCATTGGATTGATCATCACTCCGCAGTCGTTGACCACGATGTAGCGCGGGATCGTGACCACGCCGGTCTCGACGTCGACGTCCACCACGCAGAGGTGGGTCGAGTTCGAGAAAGTCGTCGGCGGTGGCTTGTACGAGTTGGTCGAATCGAGGAGCGGTGGCATGCCCGGGGGCAGGCCATCGGGATTGTTGTAGGCGGTGTCGGCGATTTGCGCGAGGGTCAGCGCGCGGCCCGGAACTCCGATCACCTGGACGACTCCGTCGGACAGCTCCAGGTCCTCTGCTCGGGCTTCGAGCAGGTGAGCCGCGATGGTCAGGACTTTCTCCTTCACCGCCTGCGAGGCGAGCATGAGTGAGCCAGTCCCGACGACCGCGCCGCGGCTCCCCCCGGTCCCCATCCCGAACGTGACCGCCGCCGTGTCGTTTTGAACGATTCGGACCTTGCTGAGGTCGACGGAAAGCTGATCGGCGACGACCTGGGCCATGGTCGTCTCATAACCTTGCCCGTGTGCCGAGATCCCGATGATCGCGGTGATCGTACCGGTTGGGTCGATCCGGACCGTGGCGACGTCGTAGCCGAAGCCAGTTGGCTCGGCGTACACGCAGAGCCCCATACCCCGATACTTGCCCCGGGCGCGCAACTCCGCCTGTTCCTGGCGAAACCGCGCCAGGTCGAGAATCGCCAGCGCGCGCTCGGTCGACTCGACCAGACTGACGGCATCAATGTCCCATTCGGTTTCATTCAGCATCTTGAAGGGCTGGTCTTCGGCCCGGATCAGATTGCGTCGACGCAGGTCCACGGAATCTAGCCCTAGCTGTCGAGCGATCCGCTCGATCATGCCCTCGTGAATCCAGGTGGAAAAGGCCCACGGGGCGCGATAGGCTCCCTGCGGGCACTTGTTGGTCACGACGCCGGTCACGTCGTACTCGAATGCCTTGAGCTTGTACGGACCGGGGATCATGTAGGCGCTCATGTTCGGGATGTCGTGCGGCGGCGCCGGATAGATCGGATAGGCGCCAACGTCCGAGAGCATGGTCGCGCGCATCGCGAGGATCGTGCCGTCGCGCTTGACCGCGGCTTCGACGTCGCAGACGTCTTCGCGGGCGTGGCAGCTCGCGAGGATACTTTCGCGGCGGTCCTCGACCCATTTGACCGGACGCCCGAGCTTCATCGCGGCGATGGCGATGGCCCATTCATCGCGATACAGGCCAAACTTCTGGCCGAACGCCCCGCCGATGTCCGGCGCGATCACCCGGATCCGGTTCTCCTCGATGCCCAAGGCCTGGGACAGCCAGCCACGTTCCAGGTGTGGTGCCTGGGTGCCGATCCAACTGGTGAGCTGGCCGGTCGATGGGTTATACGACATCAGGCAGCCCCGAGTCTCCATGGGCAGGTTCGTCTGGCGATTGCTGACAAAGCGCCCGTGGACTACCTGGTCCGCGTCGCGAAACGCGCCGTCGACGTCGCCGAACGTCTGCTTGCGCTGGTAGACGACGTTCGAGCCAAGCGACTCGTCGACCACCGGAGCGTTGGCATCGCCGGCGCGCTCGAGCTCGACGGCAGCGGGCAGGGCATCGTATTCGACCTCGATCAGCTCGCAGGCATCCTCGGCCCGATAACGGTCCGTCGCGACAACGCAGGCCACCGGATCGCCGACGAAACGCACCTTGCCGATGGCCAGCGGAGTCGTGCCCATCGGCTTGAGGCCCTCGCCCGCTTTGGTGCTCAGCACCGGGAACTCGCGCGCCAGCTCCTCTCCGGTCAGGATCAAAAACACCCCCGGCGCCTTTCGTGCCCGAGCCGTATCGATACCGAGGATTCGCGCGTGCGCGTGCGGGCTGCGGACAAACGCCGCCTCCAGCGTGCCCGGTTGAGCCAGGTCGTCGACGTAGCTGCCTCGGCCAGTCAGAAAACGTGGATCTTCGCGTCGCTTCACCCGCGCCCCGACGAACCGCGGCGGTACCGGTGTGGTTACCACTTACTTTGCCTCCTCCGCGAGCTTGCTGGCCGCCGCCTGGACCGACTGGACGATGCTCTGGTAGCCGGTGCACCGGCAAATGTTGCCAGACAGCGCTTCTCGAATCTCGGCCGGCGACGGATTCGGATTTTCCGCCAACATGGCCAGGGCCGCCATCAGGAAGCCCGGCGTGCAGAAGCCACATTGCATCCCGTGGTTCTCCCAGAACGCCTGTTGGATCGGGTGCAGCACACCGTCGCGCGCCAGCCCCTCGACAGTCACGATCTCGGCGCCATTGCACTGGATGGCAAAGGTCAAGCAGGATCGGATGGCTTCGCCATTCAAAAGCACCGTGCACGCGCCACAGACGCCGTGCTCGCATCCCACGTGCGTTCCGGTAAGCACACAGTCCTGGCGGAGAAAATCACTCAACAGCTTTCGGGGCTCGACACTTCCTTCATACGCGGTGCCATTGACCGTCAACGTTATGTCATATCGCTTTGCCATGGGACTATACCTCCTCTCGGCCCGCTGCCGCGCGGGTCTGGGCGGCAGTCAGGGCGCGCCGGGTCAAGACCGTCGCGATCGTGCGCCGATAGTCCGCCGTCGCGTGCACATCCGTCGGCGGATCGATCTCCCGCGCCGCGAGGCGGGCCGCGGCGTCGAAGGTAGCCGGCGATGGCTTCTGACCCACCAGCGCTCGCTCGGCTTCGCGCGCCCGAACTGGCCGGTCGCCGGCCCCGGCGTAGGCCAGGCGGGCCGAGGCGATCGTGCCGTCGGTCCCGAGTGATAGCAGCGAGGCCACGCCGATGATCGCGAAGTCGCCGTGGCGTCGAGCCAGCTCCTCGAAGCCCCAGCCGGTGCGCGCGGGAAGATTCGGAACGCGAACTTCGACGAGAATTTCGGTCGGCTCGAGCGCCGTGGTGAAAACGCTCTGGAAGAAGCGCTCGGCGGCAACGACCCGCTCTCTCGATCGACCGCGGATCATCATCCGGGCGTCGGTCGCCAGCATCACACACGGGAGCTCGGAAACCGGATCGGCGTGAGCCAGGCTTCCACCAACGGTGCCTCGATTGCGGATCGCCGGGTGGCCGATGTAGGATGTCGCGGCGGCGAGCATTGGGTGGCTCGCGCCGACCAGAGCCGATCGCTCGATCGCGCGCTGACGGGTCAGGGCGCCAATCGTGAGGCCATCGTCATCAGCGCGAATGTAAGCCAGATCGGTAAGCTGGTTGAGGTCGACCAGGAGCGCTGGACGCGCGAGGCGAAGGTTGAGCATCGGAACGAGGCTCTGACCTCCCGCCAGTACCTTCGCGTCGTCGCCGCGCTCGCCCAGGACGGTCAGCGCTTGATCGAGATTGGCTGGCGCAACGTACTCAAATGGCGCGGGTTTCATTGAATTGCCTCCTTGACCTGCTGGTCGCGAGGGTCCGGTGCGCGGTTGGTCGAGAGTCGGCGGAGAAACGATCTGAGCATAACAAACGGCTCGCCATGGATCAACGGGTCGGCCTCGACCCGGGTCACGGCGAGCCCGGCGTCGCTGCTTTAGTGTCTTATTATCAATTCTCTTGCGTTCATCTTATAGATATCTGATGCAGTTCAGACAGCGAGGGTGCGATCATGGGTCCGTGGGTCAAGGCACAGTTCGGCCAGGCCCACGGAAAAGGAGAATTTCCGATGATGACAACGAGGCGCCGCCCGGGCGATGCCTTCGCTTCCCCGTTTGATTCGCTCTTCGAGCGCCTGCTGACCCCATGGGCCGAGCCGGGCGCTCCGACCTCCGCCGCTTCGGTCCGCGAGGCGCCGATCGATCTCTGGGAGACCGATTCGACGTACCACGCGGCGCTGCTGATTCCCGGGCTTGCCGCGGACTCGATCCAGGTAACGATCGAAGATGGGCAAGTTCAGGTGGCGGCCGAGCGCAAGGCTCTGGCGGTCGAGGGTGCGCGCGCGATCTGGACGGAGTTCGGCGCGGCCAGTTTCCGTCGGTCGTTTCGGCTGGCCACCGCGGTCGACGCGGCTCACGTCGCGGCGACGTACCAGGACGGCGTTCTTCGATTGACCCTCCCGAAGAGTCCGGAGGCGCAGCCGCGACGGATCGCGGTTCAAAGCCCAGGCTCAAGCGCGTCCTGACCGGGGCCTCCCCATGCA
>JBOGTX010000464.1:0-2253 GCA_050695695.1 Chloroflexota bacterium | reverse complement strand
TCGCGACGTCGACCCAGAAGGTGGCCTTCTCGCTGCGCTGGCCCGATCACGTCGGCTCCTTGCGCTTGAGTGTGACCCCGCCGGGTGAGGCGAATCCGACCCAACAGGTCGGCATCGGCGCCGTCAACCTCGACTTCTCGGTGCCAACGTCGGCCAGCTACACCTTTACCGGCGACTGGCAGGTGCGCGTCGAAGCGGCCGACATCATCGGAATCGAGGCGACCGCGGTCAACGTCGCCGGGGCAGTTCCCTTCGACCTGACCGTCCTCTGTGACGACGCGGCGCTCCACGTCGATACGTCCATCGTGCCGGCCGATTACGTTCCGGGCCAATCGATTCAGCTCACCGCGCGCGTCACCACGTTCGGCCAGCCGGTCAGCGGCCTGGGCACCCACGCGGGCGACCGCGTCGTCGTTCAGGTCGTCAAGCCGGGCGTCGGCGTGGGGGATCTTCTTTCGACGAGCAACGCCCCGACGACCCAACCTTACCCGACTGACCCCTCGACGAACGCCGACGCGAAGCTAACGAACCAGCTTCAGCAAAGTCCAACCAGCCTGGTTCGCGACAGCAACGACGTGATCACCCTCGTCGACGCCGGAAGCGGGATCTATCGCGGCTCCTACGCGGTCCAAAATCCGGGCCACTACAACTTTCTCTTCGGGGTCGAAGGTCCAACCCGTGACGTCGACCGATTCTCGCGCCAGCAACTGGAAACCGTCTACGTCCGTCCGGCTCCAGACGGGAATACGTCCGAGTTTCAGACGAGCATTCAGACCCAGGTGAGTGGTCTGCAGCTTTCAATCACGATGACCCCGCGTACAGCGTTAGGCGCGCGGCTGGGGCCAGGTTGGGCAAACTACTTCTGGTTTACCGTCCCGGGTCGAGTGCCGGTCAAGGCGCACGATAATCTCGACGGCACCTACACGGTTCAGATTCCGTTCAACGGGATTTTGCCACCTCAGGTTTCGGTGCACTTCCTGAACGTGTCTCTCGTCATCGGCGACACGGTCACGCCGGACCGCCTGCCGGTGGCGCTCAACGATACCAACGTTCTCGTGCCGGTCGTCAATCCGCTGCCTTTGCCGATTCCGCTGCCGTCGTCGCCCTGGCAGTTGCTGTTGCTACTCCTGTTCCTGCTCTGGCTGATCATTCGGATCATTCGGCGGCTCTTTTGAGTAGCCGCGAATCGGTTGGATCGGGGCGCTTTTCGCGGTGTTCTCGATCCAACCTCGGCGATGGTGATCGTGAGAGCTAGCTCATGATGCTGGCCGACAACAAGACGCACGTTGGTACTCTGCGCTTGCGGACGAGTCCGTCGGAAGGCAGCCGGGTTCGGCTGGCCGTGTCCAGCCTGCTCCAGTCGGCCGAGTTGCGACCCGCGGCGTTGCCGCCATCGGCGATTCTGGTCGTTCGTCGGGTCGCGGATCCCCTGCCGCGCCACATCGCGGCGCAGCCGGGGAACCCGCGGGTGAACCGGGCCTGGGAAGCCGCGGCTCGCGACGCGCTTGCCCTGGCGTACCGGGTGGCCGCCCAACCGGCCAGGGAGTCGGTCCCGCCGAGCGCCGAAGCGGTGCTCTTTGACGACGCCGCCGAGCTGCTCGCCTGTCTCGCCCTGGACGTCCGCCGTGGTCAGACGCGGGAGCGATGGTGGTGGCGCACTCTCCCGCGTACCTGGACGACCGCGGGGCCGGAGGCGCTGCAGGCAATCTTCTGCGACCACCCCTCGGTCGTGCCAGCCGTGTTGCACCTTCTTGCCCAGCGCGGCGTGGTCTGGACCGTGATCGAGTACCTTCGCCGGGCTCAGGCGGCGACGGTGCTCGCCGCGGTCGCCTGGGCTTATGGGCTCCCGAACGTCGGTCTCGACGAGCCCGCGCGCCTGGTGGCTCATCCGCGGACCATCGTGCCGCCCTCGGGCGCGTCCGAGGTCCAAGAGTCGCCGCACGCCGACACGCAAAGCGCGCCGGGCCCACCCTGGTCAGGCCGAACCATCGCTACGACGCCCTCTCCATGGGAAAGCTGGTTACCGTCCGCACTCGTGTCGGCAACGGCAGCAAGAGAACACGTTTGCCTGGTTGGGCTGGCGCTGGGCCTGTATCGCGCCACAACTGTTGCCCGAAGCGCGGCCTTTGTCGCGGCCACCCGGAACTGGTGGCCCGCTCCGCCTCCGGAGAGTCCGTCGTCGGTCATACGGGTTTCGCCGCTCCCCGTTCTCGATTTCCCATCACCAGCCGTCTCTGCCGCTCACCTGACGAA
>JBOGTX010000463.1:0-2533 GCA_050695695.1 Chloroflexota bacterium | reverse complement strand
CGGTGGCGTCGCTGCCCAGTGTGGATCTGCTCAGCTTGCAGCAGCTCACCGGGCTCGAGATCGTCTTGATCGCGCTGATCGCGCGCTGCCTGGCCAGGGGCCAGCTGGCGCGCGCGGGCGTCCTCCTCGCGCTCGCCACGATGAAGCCTCAGGTCGTCGCATTGCTCGTCCTCGGCTTGCTGGTCTAGGCCACCCGAAAACTGCCGGGTCGCTGGCGGCTCGTCGCGGGATTTGGCGTGACAACCGCGGCGCTCTTCGCCGCCGCCCTCGCTTTGCTGCCCGGTTGGCTGCTCTGGTTCCTCCAGCAGGCGCGGGTCTACGCGGTAGCGAACCGGCTGAACTCGCCACTCACGATCCTCTTTCCCTCGACCGTCGCGGGGATCGCGGTGGGCGCGCTGGTCGTCGTCATCGCGGGGTTCGGATTTCGCGCGCCGTTCAGGGACGCCGATCCTGCCACGGGACTGGCGTGGTCGATCGGCCTCGCGGTCGCGGCAACCCTCTTCCTCTTGCCGGCCGCCGCGACCTACAGCGACACCCTGCTCGTCTTTCCCGTCGTAGTTCTGGGAGGTGCCGCGTCCCGGCGTGGCGCTCGGGTAAGTCGGATCCTCTTCGGGACGGTGGTCGCGCTGGGTGCGGTCATCCTCATCGCGGGCGATCTGGCCAACGCGGCGGCCCTTCTCCAACCCGGCGCGTCGGTTGCCTTGCTGGCGGGCCTGGTTGGCGTTGGTTACGCCCTTCTGCCGGCGCCCGTCTTCGCCGTCCTCGCCGGTCAGCGGATCGCGCCGCGCGCTTCCGTCAGTAGGAGTGTTGGGCCAGGCGAATTAGACCGTTTTACTCATTCTCGGACTCGGGGGGCGCCGGGAGAATAGACCTACACCAATTCCGGCCATCGAGGACCAGGGCACGTCGATCCGGGCCGGCGGTGGACCGAATCAGTCCCGAGTGGAGATATCGGACCGTGCTTCAGACACTGGCGGCCGACGTCGATCGAGATTCGAACACCACGCCGGGCACGGGGCGCCAGTTTCGCCGGCTGCTCGAACGCCCGCGAATCCTGGTCATCGGCTGGTTGGCCGTCGTCACGATCTTCAATCTCCTCACCCTGCTCAGTTTTCCCGCGCCATTTGTCGACGAAGCCTGGGGGGCCAATCGCGCCTGGGCGTTGCTCCAAACCGGGCGCGCGTTTGGCACGATGGACCAGGGCGTATTCCAGCGTTTTCCTGGCTACTGGACTTACTTCCCGTGGCTCGGCACGGCGATTCACGCGGCGACGATCTGGGCTTTCGGTCTGAGCCTCTCTTCCATGCGCCTGACGTCCCTCATCTTCGGACTGATTCTGCTCGTCGCGATCTACACGATTGCTCGCCGGCTCCTCGGCACGAAGGCGGGGCTACTCGCCCTGCTGTTGACCAGCGTCTCTCCCACATTTTTGAGAGCGTCGCACCTGGGCCGCGACGACATCGTTGTGACCGCGCTGGGTTTTGGAGCCATCGCGCTGTACCTGACGGATCGGTCCACTGGGATCCCCTTCCAAAGCGTGCTGTGCGGCCTCCTCGTCGGATTAACCCTCGACATTCACCCGAACGGCATGATCTTCGGTCCGGCGATCGCGGCGCTTTACCTGTACGATCGCGGCCCGCGGCTGGTTCGGTCGATCCGCTTCTGGGGCTTCGCGACCGGATCCGCCGCGGGAGTTGGCTTCTTCGTGACGAAGCACCTGGTCGCCTATCCGGAGACCTACACCGCGCTGTCCAGACAGTTCTATGGGGTCTGGCGCGAGCCGCCGCTGTTCGTGCTCGATCCCTCGACGTGGCTTCAATCCATCGTTGGGCTGGGGTTCGTTCTCGTACAGAGCAGCGACGCCAAGCTGGTGATTGTCTTGATCGCGTCGTACGCTTTCCTTCGCTCCGGATCCAAGGCGGAAAGGCGCCTGATCGTCATCTTCCTGGCGTTGGCGTTTGGCTTTGCCGCGCTCATTCGATTCAAGGTCACCGAGTACGACGTTCTGATCGCTCCAGCAGCGGACCTGGTCGTCGCCGGCTACCTGTGTCACCTGATGGCTGGGCCACCGCTTCGATCGCGATCGCGGATGATCAAGCTGACCCTGATTCCGCTCGCCGGGTCCCTCGCGTTGGCGCTGGCGGTGACGATCGCCGGCCTGGCGTCCCCTGGGTTGAGCGACTACCAGACCGTCGTGGCCAACCTGCAGGCCACCGTGGCGCCCGGCGCCTCGGTCATGGGCCCGCAAACCTACTGGTTTGGGCTGACCGACCACTCCTACCTATCGCTGGAGCAAATCGCCTACTTTCAGTCATTCACCCCGGGCGCGTCGGTCGAGGATGCGCTCCGGTCGCTTCATCCGGATTATTTGATTCTGGATCGGCAATCCGACCAGTTCGTCGTCGCCGACCGCGCCACGCTCCCCCCATTCTTCACCTTCCTGTACGTCTCGAAGCCCGGATTGGTCACCTTTCTGAGCGCGCACGCTCGGCTCGCGCGCGAGGTCAAAACGACGACGTATGGTGACGTGAGC
>JBOGTX010000462.1:0-1699 GCA_050695695.1 Chloroflexota bacterium | reverse complement strand
GCGCGGCAGGCAGCGCGCGTAGACCTCGCGGACCGGAATGGAGGACCGGACGCGCCGCCACAGGCCCTCGTCGTCCATCGTCATCAGCTTCAGGAAGATATCGCGGTCCCTGGCGGGGTCCGCCGTCGCCGGCAGGAGCAGCCCCAGGATGATCGCGCGCACCAGGACGAGCGGCTTGCGCCCCCACCATTTGCCCAGCGCGGTCAGCGTCTGGCTCGCGTTCGCCATGCGCTCCTTGTAGCTCTCCTTGGAAAGCTTGCTAACGGGAAACTGAACTTCGATGAAGGACTGGCCAGTACCGACGGGCGCGCCGGCTGGCGAAGGGGGCGAGTTAGTCATCGGAGCGCTCTCCTCAGCGGCCGGCCGGTACGACGAGCCGGGCCAGGCGGGTTTACGGACCCAGTTGCAGTAAGTCTTGGTGCCGACGCGTCACCCCAATTTCGTGCTCGACGAGCAGGTCCACCAGTTGGTTGCCATTCATCAGAGCGATGGGAACCGCGTTCTGCCGCTGGGCTTGCTGGCGGGCACCCTGGCTAAAGTCACTCGTCGTCACGATCAGGCCGTGATCGTGGACGCCCAGCGAGCCGCGCAGCGCGGCGACGATCGGCGCCTGAACGTTGTTTTGCCAGCGCTTCACCTGGACCGCCATCTGAATCGCGATGACGTTGCCGACGACGAGGGTTGCCGTCACGTCGATGCCGCCATCGTTTGTCTTCTGCGTCACGACGGGATCCTGAAAATCCATCGCCGCGAGCAAACCGGCGATCAACGCCTCGAATTCGGTCGGCGGCATCTGCTTGATCTTCTGCTGGAGCGCCGCGCGGACCTCATCGTTGTGCACCTTGATCTGGTGATCCAATCCTTTCGGCTGCCAGGCGAAGAGGCCGATGAGCCCGTTGCCGTGGCGGACGAAACGAGGCGTTTTGCCCTGCTTTATCGCCTGCTCGATCTCCCGCTGGACCGCCCCGCGCAGCGTCGCCTCGGGCGTCAGGCCGTTCGTCGTCACCAGGCCTTGCTGTACCGCGCGTTTGGTAATCTCGGCGTAGTGGAGAGGCGTTGTGTCGCCCGAAGCTAGCAGGATCTGCTCGGCGGCATCGAGAAACGATAGTGGTGCCACCGCGCCGGACGGCCCATTTGTCGAGCCGGCCGAGACGGCCCCGGCGGATACGACTTTGGATGAAGTCGGAGACTTCGCCATCTCGTGGTTCCTCACTGCAGCCAATGTCTCATCGAGCGCCGAGTACGCCTGACTCGGTCTGACTGGAGACGCTCCGCCGTGCGATTGCCCGCCGTCGGAAGGCGAGCCGTGAGACTCTATAGATTCGGCCGGCGGAAGCTCGAATTCCGCCCCGCTCCGGGCGGATCCAGTCCTTGACGTCGCCCGGGATGACTGGCATCGACTCCTGGAACCGCTTCATCCGCTCGATGACCCGCTGGCGTCGCGCCAGCTCTCCAGCGGAGAGCGGTTCCGCGAGCTGACGCCGGAGCTCAGCCAGCTCGCGAAGGCGAAAGATCGTCTTCTGCCGGGTCTCCATCGTGCCGCCTCCCTCAACTCATCGCTCCCGCCCCTATGGTATCACCGTCGCGCCGTCGTGGAACCGCGGTGGACGTAGCTCCAACGCGAGAGCGCGTCACACCGTCGACACGGTCCGCGGCTTCCCGCGTCAAGCGGCGCGTCGCGCCCTGATCCGCTCCGCGT
>JBOGTX010000461.1:0-1756 GCA_050695695.1 Chloroflexota bacterium | reverse complement strand
CCCGTCAGGCCAGCGGGCGATCTCGGCACGCGCCAGGCGCTCGCTGTAATCGAGGAGCTCGGCGCAGGCGGCGATCACCGCGTCGCGCTCGTAGCGCTCGACGAGGTGAAGGAAACCTTTTTCGCCGATGTGACAGGCCGCGAGCTGGCCCCGCAGGTCGCCCAGCACCTTGGTCGGAATCCGCACGTTCTTCTCGATCAGCCGCAGCAGTCCCTCGTTCGCCTCGCCACGATCGTACAGCCGGAGCGGCGGAATCCGAAGCCCTTCCTGGTACACCTCGGTCGAGTCGCAGGCGTTGCCGCCGGCTACCCGGCCGCCGATGTCGGTGTGGTGGGCGATCGCGCAGACGAAGCCAAGGTGTTCCCGGCCGTGGAAGATCGGCTTCACGACGATCAGGTCGGGGAGGTGGGTGCCGCCCTCGTAGGGATCGTTGAGGACGTAGACGTCGCCCGGGCGGACCGCCTCCCGGTAGCGGGCAAGGATCGCCGCCATCGCGTCGGGCACGGTGCCCAGGTGGACCGGCAGGGTGAGCCCCTGGGCGACCAGGCGACCATCGCGGTCGCAGAGGGCGGACGAGAGATCCATCGCGCTCTTCAGGTTTGCCGAATAGGCGGTCCGAACGAGGGTCAGGGCCATGTCGTCGACGATCGACTCCAGGCCGTTCCGGATCAGCTCAAGGGTGATCGGATCGAGTCGCGCCAGCGTCACGAGAGCACCTCCAGGTCGATCACGAGATTATCCCAGTCGTCGCGCCGGACCGACCCCCCCGGTGGCACGACGGTCGTGGCGTCGTACTCTTCGACGATGAGTGGGCCGGCGAGCGGCGCCGAGTCAACCTGCTGGCGCCCGAGGACCGGCACGTCAACGAGCCCGACCTTCGGGCCGAAATAGGCCAGGCGGCGCGTCGTCGCCGGCCGTTCGGGGTGGGCGAGCGCCCGAGTCTGGCCGGGGTCGGGAGCCTCGGACCGGCGCGCGCTCGCCGTGACCCGCAGGTTCACCACCTCGATCGGATCGGCAGCCGCGCGGTGGCCGTAGGTCCGTTCGTGCTCGGCGCCAAATCGTTCGTCGAGGTCGGCCAGCGCGTTCGTGTCCAGGCGACCGGCCGCGACCGGGAGGCGCAGCTCGTAGGACTGGCCAACGTAGCGCAGGTCGGCCGCCCAGGAGATGGCGATGCCGTCGGGTCGATACCCCTCATGGACGACCGCTGCTCGAGCCTCGGCCTCCAGCTCGAAGAAGAAGCGTTCCAGGTCGCTTGCCCGAAGCGAGCCGGTCGGTCGGAGGATCGTCCGCGAGAAGTGGTGGGTGAGGTCGGCAGATAACAACCCGAAGGCGCTGAAAAGACCGGGCCAGGGCGGGATGACGACCTGCCGCATTCCCAGCTCGGCCGCGACCCGAGCGGCGTGAACCGGGCCGTTGCCGCCAAATCCCACGAGCGTGAACCCGCGGGGATCGCGCCCGCGCTCGGACGACACCGCCTTGACCACGCGCACCATCGAGGCGACCGCGATCTGGTGCGCGCCGAACGCCGCGTCAGGCAGGCCCAGACCCAGCGGTCGCGCCACTTTCTCCTCGAAGACCGTGGCCGCGTACTCCCGGTCGATTGGCAGGGCGCCGCCGAGCAGCGCCTCCGGGTTCAGGTAGCCGAGAATCAGGTTCGCGTCGGTGAGGGTGGGCTCGCCTCCGCCGGGCCGATAGCAGACTGGGCCCGGAACCGCGCCGGTCCTGGTCATGCAGTCGAACGGGGGCGTGATGTCGG
>JBOGTX010000460.1:0-2257 GCA_050695695.1 Chloroflexota bacterium | reverse complement strand
ATGTTGGCCGGCGAGGCCCACACCTCGATCGAGTATTCGCCGGTGGTCTCGATGAGGTTCGCGATCTTCTGGCTGCTGGTGGTCAGCGCCTGCGCCCGGCTGCCCTGCCCGAAGAGGATGCCCCACGCCTGATCCCACGTCACGTTGCCCGATACGGTCAGATCGGCCTCGGGACTGACGCCGCTGGTGTCGTAGGCGACGCTGCCCGTCCCTTCCTTGAACTCGTATTTGGCGATCGTGTCGGCATCGTACCGGCTGCCTCCCGAGGCGATGATCCCCTGCTGCAGCATGATGGCCTTCGAGATCACCCAGGACGATGGGACGGTCGTCGTCGTGAAGGTGTTGGCAAACTGCGTGATGGCAGCCAGCATCTGCGCCGCGCTGCCGGGGCAGTCCGGCTCGGTCCCGGTGGTCGGCCAGCAGTGGTGCGACTCGTTGGCCAGCCGCTCCACGAACCGCGACAGCGAGGGATCATCCAGATTGATCTTCGGCTGCGCCTCGAGATAGGCCTGGGTCGGATCCGAGCTGGCGAAATACGGCGCCTGCGGCGTCGAGGAATTCGGGTCGTGGCACTGCCAGCAGAACTGTCTGAGCATCGGAGTCCAGACATCGTTCTCGAAGGCTGCGAGCGCCGCGGGATAGGCGGGGTCATTCGGATTGGTGGGATAGACCTTGATGCCGCCTACCGACTGGTCCGGGGGGGGCACGAGCTGCACTTTCTCCGCGGCGCCGGCGCCGCCGCCGATCCAGTTCTGGATCCAGGTCAGCATCGTGTCGGCGCACGCCTGGGGCGCGGCCACCCAGCAGTTGTGGCCGCTGCCGACCTGCAGCACCAGCGTCGACTGGCCGGGCTGCGAGTTATTGACCAGCGACAGCGCCGCCTGGTAGGCAAGGTTCACGTCATCCGAGCGGGCGAACATCGGCGACTGACCGCCCTGATGGTGACATCCGCCGCAGCGATCCTGTGAGCGAATGTTATTCCACAGGCTCACCTCGAAGTGCTGCACGTCGGCGGTCGCCGGCGCGGGCCCGGTGTAGTTGCTCGTCGGAGCGATGCCCGTCGGCTGGTTGACCTCGGTCGCCGGACCGCTCGGTCCGCAGCCGGCGAGCATCATGGCGAGGAGCAGTCCCGTCGTCGCCGTGAGCGGCGCCGAGACACGTGAGATGGGTTCCAGGCGCTTCATGAAGCGTAACCTCCGGAATGCGGGCTCAGGAGCCCGCGCACGCGGCAGCCGACTGCTGGAAGACCTGCTTCAAGTCGTAGTCACTTTGCTTGAAGATGGCCTCGATGTTGGTGACGGTAGTCTGGTCGGCGCTGCTCGTCGGCGCGCGCAGACACACGGTCTGGAACACCTTCACGACCTGGCAGTTGGCGAATGCCTCGGTATTCTCGAGCTCCTGACCGAGCGACGCGGCGCCCTCGCCGCTGCCGGGCAGGCTCGAATCCCAGCCGAGATCGGCGTTCGGCCCGGAGCGCCAGCGGTTCGACCAATCGTCATTGGGCGTGATGAATCCCCAGGGAAAGTTCAGCGGGTTCTTCACGTACTTCGGCTGCACCTGCCCGGGCGTGTACACGAGCTGGTTGGTGGTGGTGCTGAAATCGTAATAGGCGAACGCCTGTGCCATCGGATCCATGCCGCTGTGACAGCCGGCGCAGTTGTTGAGGAATACCCGACTGTCACCGCCCGGGGAGCGCGCCACATCCTGGCGGATCCGGTCGGTGGGGCGTGTATTGTCCATCACCGTCTGCATGTCGTGGCAGAGGTAGTTGAGCATGGTGAAGCGGAACTGCGCCCGGTTCGTGCCCAGCACGAAGTAAGCGGCGGCGCCGGCCCGCGTGGTCCATACGCCCGCGACTCCCCCGACGGTGGTACCGTAGGCGGCCGTCTGCGTGGTCCGCTGCAGCGCGGTCGAGAAATCGATGCCGTCGGCCTCGGCCGTTGCGTAGTGGTCATCGTTGGCCGGAGAAGGCGCGGGCAGACCCGACGCATTGACCGTATAGAGGATGTTCGCCGACAGCACGGTATTGAAGGGCACGTCGTCGCGGATCATGCCGATCACCGTCGCCGTGTAATCGTTGAACGGGACGAACGCCGACTGGTTGCGATTGGTCCAGGGATTGATGAATTCCTTCAGCGTCGCGTTGTAGAAATTCGGCGCCGTGGTCGGATCGGTTGCGACCGCCGCGGCCGCGAGCAGCCCGGGCTGGCCGGGCTGACCCTGGATATCGTTCACCATCTCGGTCAGGACCGAGGAG
>JBOGTX010000459.1:0-18547 GCA_050695695.1 Chloroflexota bacterium | reverse complement strand
CGCTTGGCCTCCGTGCCGCGCTGGTCGTCGGCGCCCTCGGAACGATGCTCGGCGCGGTCTGGCTGGGTCGGTCGCCGGTGGGGTCGCTGCGCGGAACGCCGGAACCGATCGTGGATCCGGCGTCGGGGTAAGCAGCGAGGCCGGTTGGCCGCGCCCAGTTGGTAGTCTACGCCGTACCCCCGGCCTGCCAGGGCGCTCCGTACGTCTCGAGGTGGGCGATCGCGCTCAAGGGCTTCCTCCCCGCGGACGGTAGCACCGCCGCGATCTCCGGCGTGGCGCGGACGCGAATCGCCCCGGCGTCGGCGGGATAGCCGAAGGCGATGGTGGTGCGCAGTTGGCGCTCGGCGGGAACTCCCAGGCGCTGCTTCGCGAGCCGCTCGTTTTCGGCGGACGAGATCGAGCCAATGCAGGAGCCGACGCCGCGGCACCAGGCGGCGAGCATGAGGCGCTCGGCGAGCCGCCCGGCGTCGAGCTGATTGTTCGGCGACGCCATGATCACCGCGACCGCGAACGCCGCCCCGGAGAGGTGACTGGCAAACGGTCCGAGGCCAGCCAGCTCGCGCAGCGTGTTCGGGTCACGGACGACTACCATCTCCCAGGGCTGGGAGTTCTTGCCGCTGCCGGTCCAGCGGCCCACCTCCAGAATGTCCTGGAGGACCTCGTCGGGGACCGGCGTCGAGGCGTATCGCCGAACGGCGCGAAGGGAACGCAGAAAACCGATGGGATCAGGAGGCGTCGGTAGATCTTTCATGGTTGCACACTATACCACGCTGGCCGGTGGGGCGGTACCTCTGAAGGGTGGCAGGGCTTGGCGTGGAATCGTCGGGGAGCAAGCGACCTGGGAGCGAGAACGTCCTCGCTCCCAGCGAAGATCCCAACTAATCCGCGGTAGGCCCAGGGTGGCAAGGGTGCTGCCCGGAATGTCGGACGCCTTGAGCCGGGCGAGCCGGCGACGTATGCTGTTAGCCAGGGCGCTGCCGTCGCCGTTACCGGTGAATAGTATATAATATACCGTTCGACACTCGGGCGCTGCTGATGCGGCACGTCGGCGCGGGTGAGGTCGACGAACGGAGGTACTCCCGGTGGTCGATTCGCGGTATCAAGTAGACTATGAACTCGAGTCCGACGGCGACGAACGCGTCTTACAGGCGCTGGAACGTCGCGAGTTTCGCGATCCAGCCCAGTTTTTGCTACGACAGCGGGTCGCGCACCTGGCGCTCGTTCGCGGATTCGATCAGCTCTTGTCGCTCGACGCGATCGCGGTGGATCCCCTTCCCCACCAGATCGACACCGCCCGGAAAGTCCTGCGGCGCTTCCGCGGTCGGGCTTTGCTTGGCGACGAAGTTGGACTGGGCAAGACGATCGAGGCCGCGCTGATTCTCAAGGAGTACCTGCTCCGGGGCCTCGTTCGCAAAGCCTTGATCTTGACGCCACCAGCTCTCGTCAGCCAATGGCGCGAAGAGCTTGCCACGAAGTTCGGTCTCGAGTTCGTGACCAACGAGAGTCCGGAGTTTCGGGCCCTCGGAACCGACGCCTGGTCACGGTTCGACCTGGTGCTGGCGTCGCTCAGCCTGGCGCGCACCGGCGATCACGCGCGGGCTATTCTCGGGCAGCGCTACGATCTGGTCGTGGTCGACGAAGCCCATCACTTGAAGAATCGCTCCAGCGTCAGTTGGCACTTCGTCAACCAGCTCGACCGGAAGTTCATCCTGTTGCTGAGCGCGACGCCGGTCCAGAACAATCTCGAGGAGCTGTTCAACCTGATCACACTGCTCAAGCCCGGGCAGCTTCGTACGGTGCAAGCGTTCAAGAAAGAGTTCGTGACCAGGGGTGATCCTCGCTTACCCCGAAACCGGGCGCGTCTCCAGGAATTGCTCTCCGACGTCATGATCCGCAACACCCGAGGGCAGGTCGCCCTTCAGTTGCCGCGCCGTCATGCGACGACGGTTCGGTTGTCACTCTCGTCGGACGAGCGCGAGCTCTACGACGCGGTCTCGGGATTCGTCCGTGCCGAGCATCCGTCGGCGGGTGAGCACGGCCGAGGAATGAACCGCTTCGCGCTGGAGACGCTGCAAATGGAGATCGGCAGCTCCAGCTTCGCCGCGGCGCCGACGCTGCGGACGCTGGCGCGCGGCGCCAACCGTGATCCGCGCCAGACTCACGAGCTGGAGCGGCTCGCCGCGCTGGCCAGTGCCATCAAGCGCAACGCCAAAGCGGACGCGCTCATGAAGCTGCTGGCGGCTTCGTCGGAGAAGGCGATCGTTTTCACGAAGTACCTCGAGACCTTGCGGTACCTGGCGCGGACATTGAACGACGCGGGCATGTCGACCGCGGTCTACCACGGGGGCCTGGACACCGCCGAAAAGGACGCTTGCATCGCTAGCTTCGAACGCGATCGTCGCGTGCTGCTCTGTACCGAAGCGGCTGGCGAGGGGCGCAACCTGCAATTCTGCAATACGATGATCAACTACGACCTTCCCTGGAACCCGATGCGGATCGAGCAGCGGGTCGGGCGGATCCACCGGATTGGTCAGGATCGCGAGGTGTTCATTTACAATCTTTCCGCCGATCGGACGGTTGAAGACTATATCCTCTGGTTACTCGACGCCAAGATCAACATGTTCGAGCTCGTCATCGGAGAGATGGACATGATTCTCGGAAACCTCGCCGACGAAGGAGATTTCACCGACGTCGTCAGCGAGATCTGGCTTCGCTCGAACGACCATTCCGAAGTTGAACGCGACATTCAGCGCTTCGGCGAGCGACTGGTGGAAGCCAAGAACGCCTATCTCAAGACGCGAGATTATGACAACCTCGTCTTTGGGCAGGACTACGAGGTGGAGGGCTGATGGCGGCGACTCGCGATCGAGGTCGATCCGCTGGATCGGATGCTCAGCTCGACCTTCGATCGCTGGCGGTCGACGTTTTCGGGGCAATTGGCGCCCTGGTCGAAGAGAAAGCAGACGGGTTCGTCGACGTGCTCGTTCCCGACGCCTATCGATCGGCGGTCGACGGCGCCGGCTACCTTCGTCTGACCTGCAATCCAGAGCGCGCCACCGAGCAAGATGCGCGACTTCTGGCGGTGGGCAGCCCGATTGCCGAGCAGATCATCGAAGTCGGGGGCGACCTCGGTCTCGCCAGCCGTTGGCAGGTGGCCGGTCTGCGCTGGTCGCGGCGTCAGGCGCTCAATCTGGACCGCTGGCCGGTGAAGTTCACCAACGCGCGTTTTGTCGGCGATGGCATCGAGTCCACCTTTACGAGCCATTACCTGCTCATGAACTTCCAGGTCTCCTATTTGTCCGACGAGAAGCACGACGAGCTACGAACCGTGGTCGTGGACGTGAAGACCCTTCAGGCTTCGCCCTTGTACCAACAGGTCTGGCGAGAGGCGTTGCCCCCGCGCGGGGAATCGATCTATCTGCCCGAATGGCTCCGACCGCCGGGCGTGGTGTGGCCGGAGCCGATCGCGCTCATCGCGCGGGATCGGCCTGGCGAGGGAAGCTTCGACGGCCTCCCGGACTCCGGACGGTTACGGCGCGTCCACCGGCGCGGATTGACGGTGCTCCAGCGGAGCATCGTCGATACGGTGACCGGCCATCGCCGACGGGCAAGTCACCAGGTGGAGCTGGAACAATTGCGGATCGACGCGTTTTACGATGACTCCGAGGCCGAGCTGCGCCGTCGCTTGCAACGGGCGGATACTGACGAGCGGCGGCGGACCATCGAGTCCAAAATCGCGGCGAATCGATCCGACCGCGCGCACAAGCTCGCGGACATTCGCGAAAAGCATCGCCTGCGGGTCGCGGCTCGGCTGATCAACGCCGCGTTCATCAGCCAGCCGAAGGTACGCACGCGCGTTCGAGTGGAGAACCGGTACGCCGGCGCCGAGCTCGCGGTGGTGTTCGATCCACTGACCGGGGAACTAGAACTGCCGACCTGCGCGAGCTGCGACGAGGCGACTCCCAGTGTTCACCTGTGCGCGAACGGCCATCTCGTCTGTGATGCCTGCGCCCTCGGGTGCGCGTTCTGCAAGCGCGAATATTGCCGCGACTGTGGCGTTGGTACCTGCGTCGTCTGCGGGCGGCCGGTGTGTTCCCAGAGCCAGACTCATTGTCGCGTCTGCAATCGGATCACCTGCCCGGACCATCGTGGAGCGTGCCATTCGGGCGAGGCAGCGACCACGGACGGGAGATCAGAGGCGGAGACCTCGGCGACCGCGGTCTCCGCCCCGGATCCTCGACGACTGCCCTAATACCAGCGGGTGATCACGACCTTCCGATCGGTGAAGAAGTCAATCGCGTCGCGGCCCTGGCCGTGCAGAGTGCCAAAGAACGAGTCCTTCCAGCCGCTGAACGGGAAGTAGGCCATCGGCGCGGCGACCCCGACATTCACGCCAATGTTGCCGACCTGGGCGCGGTAGCGAAACTCGCGCGCCGCCTTGCCGTCCTGGGTGAAGATCGAGGCGGCGTTGCCGTAAGGGATGTCGTCGATGATCTTCAACGCCTGATCGAGCGTGTCGACCGCGACGACGCCGAGCACCGGACCGAAGATCTCGTTTGTCGCGAGCGACATCTCCGGGGTCACCCGGTCGAACATGGTCGGCCCAACGAAGAAGCCATCGGGGTTTTCCGCCGCGCCGCGTCCGTCGACCAGCAAGCGCGCGCCGTCGTCGATGCCACGCTGAATCGAGGCGAGAATCCGGTCCCGCGCCTGTTCGGAGATGACCGGACCGATGTCGGTATCGGGCTCCAGCCCGTTCCCGACGCGGAGCGCGCGGGCGGCGTCGGCGATTGCCTTGACCGCCTTGCCGTCGCGGTCGCCGACCGTCACCGCCAGCGAGCCGGCCAGGCACCGCTGGCCGGCCGAGCCGAACGAGGAGCCCATCACGTTGGGCACCGTCTTGTCGAGCACCGCGTCGGGCATCAGGACCAGCACGTTTTTGGCGCCACCCTGGGCCTGCACCCGCTTGCCGTTCTCGGAGGCGCGCCGGTAGATGTAGCGCGCGACCGGCGTCGAGCCGACGAACGAGACCCCACGGATCTTCGGGTGGTCCAGAATCGCGTCGACCACCGGACGGGCGCCGTTGACCAGGTTCAGGACGCCGGGCGGGAATCCCGCCTCGGCGATCAGCTCGAAGACCGCTCGTTGAGTTAGCGGCACCTGCTCCGAAGGCTTGACGATGAACGTATCGCCGCAGGCCACGGCGTAGGGAAGGAACCAGAACGGGACCATCGCCGGAAAGTTGAACGGACAGATCGCCGCGAAGACGCCCAGCGGCTGCCGAACAACGTCCTCGTCGATGCCCCGCGCGGCCCCGTCCTCCAATCCGTAACCCATCAGGAGCGATGGGATGCCGCACGCGACCTCGACGTTCTCGATCGCCCGCTGGACCGCGCCGCGGGCGTCGTCGAGCGCCTTGCCGTGCTCCTCGGTGACGATCCGGGCGAGCTGGTCGTGGTTCTCTTCGATCAGCCGCTTCAGGCGATAAAGACACTGGACGCGCTGCTGCGACGGCGTTTGACGCCAGGCCCAGAACGCTTCTTGCGCCGCCGCGACGGCGACGTCGATGTCCTCCGCCGTGCCAAGCGGAACCTCGGCCAGCGCCTGGCCGGTCGCCGGATTGATCACCTGTTGTCGCTCGATCGAGGTGCTTTCGACCCATTCTCCGCCGACGTAATTTCGGAGCACCCCTCGATAGTTGCTGGCGCGTGGCCTCGTCGCCATGGCGGTTCCCATGAAATCTCTCCTTTACCGTGTCCGTCGCCGGTCGTTCTCCCGATTATTGCGCGGTTAGGGCCGGTCGTGCAACATGGGGAGGCACGGCCTCACCCCTCGCCCCTCTCCATTTCCACGGAAATAGAGAGGGGAAGAACGTGGGTGCGGGCATCTCGCCCGCGGGGGCGACGGAGAGGTGGATATGTCCGGTAGTTATGTCGAGGAACTGGTCTATACCCACGCCGAGGATGGCTTGCTGCTCGAAGGCGCGGTCATTCGGCCGGGGACCGAGTCGCGCCAGCCGCTGCCGATCGTCTGGATTCACGGGCTGACCGGGAAGTTCTATTCGCCGAGCGTCGTCAAGATCGGTCGCGGCCTGGCGGAGCGAGGTTACACCTTCGTCACCGGCAACAACCGCGGCCACGACTTCGGCGCGGTCTGCCGAACATCCGATGGCCAGCGAATGATTCAGGGTGGTGGCTGGGAGCGCTTCGACGAGTCGCCGCGGGACGTGGCCGCCTGGGTGAGCTTCGCGGTGGGGCTCGGCTTTGGGGACGTGGCGCTGCTCGGACACAGTCTTGGCGCGCTGAAGGTGTGCTACTACCAGGCGGAGCGTCAGGATCCCCGGGTGGCCGGGCTGATCGCGGCCTCGCCGCCGCTCCGGGCGGGCAATCTGAACGCGGAGATCCTGGCGAAGGCGCGCCAGTTGGTCGAGGAAGGTCGGGGCATGGACTTGCTGCCCTGGGAAAGCTTCCCGGCCGGCGCCGGAACCCACAGCGCCCAGACCTACGTCAATCGCGACCAGGTCAACATCGACGTCTACGGCTGGCAGAAATCAGATCCCGAGGTGAGCGAGGTCCGCTGCCCGCTGCTCGCCTTCTTCGGCACGGAGGAGGCATGGGTCGGCAGCGCGGCGGAGCTCGAGATCATCCGGAAGAACGCGACGCGGGCCGCGCGGGTAACGACCCACCTTTTCGAGGGAGCCGATCACAGCTACACCGGGCACGAGGCCGAGGTCGCGGCGACGGTCGGCGAATGGGTGGCCGGGCTGTCGGTGCATTGAGGTGACCTCAAGAAGCGGGACGGCCGGCATGCCGCCGGCCGGTGGTAAACTTTCAACAGGGAGGGTAGATATGAAGGACGCTGGCGTTGGAGTTCGACGTTTCAAAGTGAGGATTCCGCGCTTGGGGCCGATTACCCCTGAAGAGTTGGAGCGACGAGCCAAAGCAGTCGATCGCATCCTCGAGCTTCGCCGGAAGATCGGACCGATCACCGCTTCGGCAGAGGAGTTGATTCGGGAAGCACGAGAGGACGAGTCGCGTGTCTGACGTTCCATCATATGTGGTGGATGCTTCCTCCGTGGTGAAGTGGTATCTGCGGGAGTCGGACTCCGAACAGGCTCTCCAAATCCTCCGGGATTATCGTCAAGGAAGGATCTCTCTTCTGGCTCCCGACAGAATTCGCCACGAAGTTCCCGCTGCTCTCTGGCGGGCCGTCTTTGTCCGGAAATTGGTCTCGCGCGACGATGGACGACTATTGATCGAGTCTTTTCAGGGCTTGAAGTTGCCGACGCTGCGATCAGAGAGCTTGGTTCTGATGGCCTACGATTTGACTTTCGAGTACGGTTGCTCCCTCTATGACGGGTTTTATGTAGCGGCGGCCAGTGTCACCCAGGATCGCTTGATCACGGCGGATGACAAGCTTTATCCCTCACTTTATGGCAAATTCCCATTTGTTGAAAGACTCCAAGATGACCCGTGGACCGGTGCCGCGCAGCGGGGCTGATTTTCCATCCCCAATTTGCCGATTTGACCCGCCGCTTTGCCCGCATCTATAATCGTCGCGAATCGAGGTAGCGACGCCGGCCGCCCTGGCTGGCAGATGACGGGAGCGCAACGCCCATGCACACCGCGGAGTTAACCGCCGCCGATCCGGTGAGCCGAGGTCCGCTCGGCATGAACCGCGCCGTTTTCTGGACAATCGCCGTGGTCGTCCTGATCGCGATCGCCGTCGTGGCGTACTTGCTCGTTCGTGCTCCCGCCGCCACCGCGCCGGCCGTCTCGACGGTGCCCGCCGAGCTGGGGCCGATCAGCGGGGTGGTCAACAGCACCGGTCAGGTCGCGCCGTGGACCGAGGGCAAGCTGTCGTTTCGGACGAGTGGCCAGATCGTCTCGATTCCGGTTCGGGTCGGCGATGCTGTGAAAAAGGGCGATACCCTGGCAAGCCTGGACACCACTGATCTGAAGATTCAGGTCGAGCAGTCCCAGGCGAATCTCGACAGTGCTCAAGCGAAGCTCGATACCGTCCAGAACGGCCCTCGCAAGGAGGACGTGGCGGCGGCACAGGCCGCGCTCGACGCGGCCCAGGCGAAGCTCGACGGGATGCTGGCCGGCGGACGGGCCGAGGATATTGCCTCCGCGCAGGCCGGACTGACCAGCGCCCAGGCGAAGCTGCACGAGCTGAAGGCTGGCTCGCTTCCCAGCGATCTGGCGGCGGCGCAGGCCGATGTGGACAAGGCGCGAGCGGCGCTTGCCACCGCGACCGATAACCTCGCGAACCTCCAGCGCCCGCCGGATCCGCTGGTCGTGCAGGCGGCGCAGCTCGCCGTGCAGCAGTCGCAGGATGCGCTCTGGTCGGCGCAGGCCAGTCGGGATGGCACCTGCGCCCCGCAAAATCCCCACTATCTGTGCGATGCCGCCAACGCCACGGTCGCGGCGGACGGGGTGGCGCTCCAGCAGGCCCAGGTGAAGCTTTCCCAGGTTCAAGAGCCGCCGAAGCCGGAGGACGTCGCGGCAGGCAAAGCGGCGATCTCCAGCGCTCAGACCCAGCTTGCCAGCGCGCAGGTCAAGCTCGCTCAGTTGAAGGCCGGGCCGACCTCGGATGACGTGACCCAGGACGAGGCGGCGGTGACCCAGGCCCAGCAAGCCCTCGACCTCAAGAAGCAACCGTTTAGCGATACGGACATCGCCCAGCAGCGCCAGGCGGTCGCCCAGGCGAGGGCGCAGCTCGAGCTCCAGCAAACCCCCTACACCGCGTCTGATCTCGAAGGCGCGAAGGCCGCGGTCGCTCAGGCGAAGGCTCAGCTCGACCTTGCCCAGTACAGTCTGGCCTCGGGCGCGCTCACCGCGCCGTTCGATGGCATCGTCAGCGCGGTGAACGCGGAAGTCGGCGAGCTTGCTTCGAGCACCAGCGGTACGCCAATCGTCTCCCTGGTCGATCCCAACGATCTGCGCCTTGACGTGAGCGTCGACGAGACCGACATCGCGAACGTGGAAGTCGGACGGGATGCCAACGTCACGTTCGACGCGTTGCCGGCGAAAACTTTCCCCGGCAAGGTCGTATCGATCGCCCCGAGCGCGTCGGTGCAACAGGGGGTCGCGACCTATCTGGTGTCGATCTCGCTGAAAAATGCCGCCGGGGTCAAGCCGGGCATGACCGGCAACGCCGACATCGTCTACGCCAAGCACGCCAAGGCGCTCCTGGTGCCGAACCGGGCGGTGCGCACCGAGGGGAGTCGCCGCGTCGTGACGGTGCTCGACGGCACCAAGCTGGTGCCCCATCCGGTCACGGTTTGCCTGAACGATGATCAGAATACCGAGATCCTTTCGGGCTTGAAGCAGGGCGATCAGGTCGTGATGCCGGTCACTTCGTCGGTGCTGCCACCGTTTGCCGGAGGACCGGGGCAATAATGTGAGCTTGAACGGGGCTGCCGACCGCGATGGAGCGATCGACCAGCCGGTCATCGTCGCCCGAGATCTGACCAAGGTTTACCGGATCGGAACGCAGGAGGTTCACGCGCTGCGTGGCGTATCGCTGACGATCGGGCGTGGCGAGCTGGTCGCGATCATGGGGCCGTCGGGCTCCGGAAAGTCGACGTTGATGAACGTGCTGGGGTGCCTGGATCAGCCGACGACCGGCCAGTATTTGCTCGACGGGTTGGAGGTCGGCCGGCTCGACGACGACCGCCTCTCGGCGATTCGGAACCGAAAGATCGGCTTCGTGTTCCAAACCTTCAATCTCCTGGCCCGGACGACCGCGGTGGAACAGGTCGAGCTTCCGTTGTTGTACGCGGGGACGCCCCGGCGCCGCCAGAAGGCGCTCGCGGCGCTGGCGCTGGTCGGCCTGGCCGATCGGGTGCGTCACCGCCCGACCGAGTTGTCCGGCGGGCAGCAGCAGCGCGTCGCGATCGCGCGGGCCCTGGTGACTGCGCCGAGCTTGATCCTGGCCGACGAGCCGACCGGGAACCTGGATTCCCGGTCGAGCGAAGAGATCATGGCGATCTTCCAGCGATTGAACCTCGAACACGGAATCACCGTCGCCTTCGTGACCCACGAGTCGGACATCGCGGCGCACACCCGACGGGTCATTCACATTCGCGATGGCGAGATCGTCAGCGACGAGGTCAACCCGACGCCGCGCCTGGCCTATCATCCCGATGGCGTGGGAGCCCGGCCATGAACGTGTGGGACAGCACGCGCGTCGCCCTCCGGGCACTGCTGGCCAACAAGCTGCGCGCGATCTTGACGGTGCTGGGCATCGTCATCGGCGTCGGGGCAGTGATCGCGCTGATCTCGGTTGGCCGGGGCGCCCAGACCCAGATCACGACCAGTATTCAGTCGCTTGGGACGAACCTGCTGTTCATTCGTCCAGGGGCGCTCCAGCAGGCCGGCGTTCGTCAGCAGGCGGGTAGCGTGGCGACGCTGACCTATGAGGATGCCCAGGCGATCGCGCGCGACGGCGATCTTTCGATCGTCGCGGTGGCGCCGGAGCTCGGCGCGTACGGCCAGATCGTCGTCGACCGACTGAACTGGAATACCCGGATCACCGGAACGACCCCAGCCTTCGCGCAGGTGCGAAACTTCCCGGTCGCGGATGGCGACTTCATCGATCAACACGATCTCGACGCGAGGTCGCGCGTCGTGGTGCTGGGACCGACGGTGGCCGTGAATCTTTTCCCGGATCGCGATCCGGTTGGTCAGACGGTCAAGATCAGCGTCTCCGGCCGAATCGGCGAAAACTTCAAGGTCGTCGGCGTGACCCGGGCGAAGGGCGCCAGCGGGTTTGGCAGTGAAGACGATCAGGTATTCATCCCGCTCACGACGATGCAGCAACGGGTCATGGCCCAGGTGACCGCGCGGGGTCAGCGCAACGTCGACGTGATCAACGTTCAGGTGACGGCGCCGGACCGAATGGGTCAGGTCATCGCCCAGATCGGGCAACTGCTGCGCGATCGGCATCACACCAGCCAGGATGACTTCACGATCACCAGCGAGGACGACATCCTTGGCTTCTTCGGACAGGTGACCAGCGTCTTCACGATCGTGCTCGGCGCCATCGCCGGCATTTCGCTGGTCGTGGGTGGGATCGGAATCATGAACATCATGTTGGTATCGGTCACCGAGCGGACCCGCGAGATCGGAATCCGAAGGGCGGTTGGCGCGCGGCGCCGGGACGTCCTGGTCCAGTTTCTCGTCGAAGCGGTGGTCGTCAGTCTGTTGGGAGGGGCGCTGGGGGTCATGCTCGGGGTCGCGATCGCCCAGGCGCTCTCCCGGATTCCGGTCAACGGTCAGTTCCTGCAGACGGTGGTCTCGCCCGGTTCGGTCGCGCTCGCGTTCGGAGTCTCAGCGGCGATCGGCCTGTTCTTCGGGTTCTACCCGGCCTTCCGGGCGTCGCGCCTGCACCCGATCGACGCACTGCGGTATGAATGACAGTCGGAGGAGAATGTGAGGAAAGTCTATCTCTGGATCGTCGTCGTGGCGCTTGCCCTCGCTCTGGCGCCGTCGGCATCGGCGCTCGCGGCCCCGGACGCGCGCTACTTCCCGGCGACCGGCCACTGGGTCCAAGGAGACTTTCTCTCCTTTTTCGATCAGCACGGTGGGCTGGCGACCTTCGGCTATCCGCGAACCGAACAAATGGTGACTGACGGCCGGGTCGTCCAATATTTCCAGCGCGCCCGGATGGAGAGCTGGCCCAGCAATCCGCCGCCTTACAACGTCCAGTTGATGCTGATCGGGGACGCGGTGATGGGCCCGGGTGACCCGCCGATTCCGGCGAGCCAGATTCCCGCGGCATCCGACGCGACGAAGACCTACTTCCCGCAAACCGGCCACACCCTGTCGGGGGCTTTCCGCGATTATTTCAACGCGCACGGCGGCCTGATGATCTTCGGCTATCCAACGTCCGAGCCGTCGGCCGGGCCGAGCGGCTTTCTGATTCAGCGCTTCCAGCGGACGCGTATGGAATATCATCCGGAGCTACCGGTGGCTTATCAAGTATCGCTTGGCCTGCTGGGCGACGAGTACATCTTCGGCATGAACATGGTGTCACCGTCGGCCACCCGCCCGGTGTCCGGCGACCAGGTGCCGACGCTGGCCAACCTGGGCGATGGCCAGTTGGTGTTTCAGACCAGGCCGGGTGGAGATCTGATCGTTTCGGGCCTGAACGAGTCGAATTCCCACGTCGTTGGCCAGGGGATGGACCCGGCCTGGTCACCCGACGGAAGCAAGATCGCCTACGCGAAGTGGGGCGAAAACGCGGGTATCTACGTTATGAACGCCGACGGCTCAGGGGCCCATCAGGTCTACGCTGACCCCGAGGACCGCGCTCCGGTCTGGTCGCCAGATGGCAGCCAGATCGCGTTCTTTCGGCGCTACGACGGCAACGTCATGAAGCCAGATAACTCGTCGAAAGAAGACTTTTTCCAGGTGGTCGTGCTCGATCTGAAGACCGGTACGAGCTGGCTACCGGCCAACCAGACGGAGCACTGCTACTCTCCGAGCTGGTCGCCGGACGGGCAGACGCTGGTGATGAATTGCGACGGCGGGCTCTATCTCGCGACGCGCAACCAACCGATAACTCAGATACCAAATACCGACTATCTCTTCACCACTCCGACCTGGTCGCCTGACGGCAAGCAAATCGCCTTCACCTACCGCAGTAGCGATCACTGGGACATCGGGGTGATCGATCCCGACGGGACTGGCTTCGCCATGCTCACGAATGGCGCGATGATGGCCGCCGCTTCGGTCAACAACGCATCCGCGGCGTGGTCGCCCGACGGCCAACACCTCATTTTCGTTTCTGATCGGTCAGGAAGCTGGAATTTGTATATCATGAGTCGTGACGGGTCGAGTGTCGTGCCGGCCGGAACGACGGCGCTCACCTACACCGACTCGGACGACCGAGTCGTGTCCTGGAAAAAGGATGGGTCGTGAGCACCATTCTCATCGTCGACGACGAGAAGAATATCGTTCAATTGACGCGCATGTACCTGACCAACGAAGGCTATCAGGTGGAAGTCGCCTATGACGGACGGGAGGCCGTGGAAAAGGCTCGCCAGACGAAACCGAGCCTGGTGGTGCTGGACCTGATGCTTCCCCAGATCGACGGTCTGGAGGTCTGCAAGCAAATTCGTCGCGAGAGCGACGTGCCGATTATTATGTTGACGGCGCGGGGCGACGACGTCGACCGGATCGTCGGGCTCGAGGTGGGCGCGGATGATTACGTGTCCAAGCCGTTCAATCCACGCGAGCTGGTCGCGCGCGTGAAGGCGGTGCTCCGCCGAACGCGGCCAGTCGACAAGCCGCCCGAGGCGCTGAGCCTGGGGAACCTGCGGATCGATCCTGCCCGGCGCGAGGTATCCGTCGGAGACAGGTCGGTCACCCTGCGCGCGAAGGAGTTCGACCTGCTCCTCACCTTCGTCCAGAACGAGGGGCTGGTGCTCGATCGCGAGCGCCTCCTCAATCTCGTCTGGGGGTACGATTACCTTGGCGACTCGCGGACGATCGACGTCCACGTGACCTGGCTCCGCGAAAAACTGACCGGAAGCACCTGCCGGATCCAAACGGTGTGGGGCGTCGGCTACAAGCTGGTGAACCAAGAGGTCGCCTAACGTGTTTGGCAGCCTTCGATCGAAGCTGATCGCCTCGTATCTGGTCGTCATCTTCCTGTCGCTCGCGCTCGCTGGAAGCGGTTTCACCTTTCTGGTGCGCGCCTACCAGACCCAGTTGCGCCTGAACCAGCTTGGCGACCTGTCGCTGCCGCTCACCTTCCAGCTCCGCCGCTTCGAGCGGGCTGGAGCCTCGCCGACCGAGATCGACCAGTTCTTGAAGGACCAGGCCAGCCAGTTGCACGTGCGGCTGATTCTCGTCAACGGCAAGCAGCAGATCACCCACGACACCGGCGGCACGCTGCTCGGCCAGTTCCTGCCGTCGCCGTCGGACCAGCGGACCCACTCCGCGATCACCCTGGAGTGGGGAACACTGGAGCCGCCGAGCGAGCAGCCACTGACGTTCGTCATCGTCGAATCTGGCGGCGACCGGGATGGCGCTCGCCCCCCTCCCGACGACCTGGTGCTGGCGGTTCCCCAGCAAACCGTTTCGAGCGCCTGGCTGCAGCTCGCGCCGGGGCTGACCGGCGCCGCGATCCTGGCGATCATCATCTCGATCGCGGTCGCCCTCTGGCTCGCCCGCTCGATCGCGGATCCATTGGGCCAGGTGACCCGCGCCTCCGAGCGGATGGCGCGCGGCGACTTCGAGCAGTTCATTCCGGTCGGCAGCCACGACGAAGTCGGTCAGCTTGCCACGAGCTTCAATACGATGGCCCGCGAGGTCGGCCAGATGCACCAGACGATGCGCGACCTGCTCGCCAACGTCTCCCACGACCTGCGGACCCCGCTTACCTCGATCGAAGGCTTCGCCCAGGCGATGACCGACGGCACGATCAAGACGACCGCGGACTACGTCGACGCGGCACGGATCATCGGCGAGGAAGCCGAGCGCATGCACCACCTGGTCGAGGATCTCCTCTACCTCTCTAAGATCGAGTCCGGGCAGATCCCAATCGAGCGGAAAAGACTGGAGCTTCCCGACCTCTTGCAGGCGTGCGTTCGCCAGGTTCAGCCCCAGGCTTCCCACGCCGGGCTGGCGGTCGAGCTCGACGCGGCGCCACTGCCGCTGGTGCTGGCCGATGGCCACCGCCTGCAGCAGGTTTTCGTGAACTTGCTCGACAACGCGGTGAAGCACACTCCATCGGGTGGCACGGTCCAGGTTCGCGCCTATCGCGAACCGGGACAGCTTAGCGGCGGGGAGCAGATCCGTGGCAAGCGGAAACCATCCCCCGGTTGGGTTGCCGTCGAAGTTCACAATACCGGCTCCCATATCCCGCCAGAGCACATCAACCGGATCTTCGAGCGCTTCTATCAGGTTGACCGCTCGCGCTCCGATGACAGCAGCGGACTTGGCCTGGCGATCGTTCGCGAGATCGTCCAGGCCCACGACGGTCGCGTGACCGTCAAGAGCGACGCGACGGCGGGCACGACGTTCACCGTGTATTTGCCATCCGCCGCCTGAGGCCGAGGAGGGCCCTTCATGACCGGTTTACGAGTGGTGCTGGCCGCCTTTTTTGGCGCGGCTTTTGGCGCGGCGTTCGTGCTGGCGCTCAGCCACGTCGCGCCAGTGCGCGACGTCCAGGCAAGTACTCACCCTTCGGCCAGCCAGACCTTGACCGATCGGGAGGTCCAACTCGCCGGCCCGGCCACCGCGCCTTCGACGGTGCGGTCGGTGTACCTGCAGAGCAATCCCGGCGTCGTGAGCATCGAGACGACCCAGGCGAGCTCCTCGAGCGGCGTGTTTGGCGGGCAGGGGCAGGCCGAGGGCGCGGGCTCCGGGTTCGTGGTCGATGCCAGGGGCGACGTCGTGACGAACGATCACGTCGTCAACCAGGCCACCAGCCTGAGAGTCGTTTTTAGCGATGGCTCGAGCGTCGTCGGAAAGGTCGTCGGAGAAGACCCGGGCGACGACCTCGCGGTCGTCAAGGTGGATGCCTCGGCAAGCCAGCTTCACCCCCTGACGATCGGCGATTCGAGCACGGTGACCGTAGGGCAGCCGGTCGTGGCGATCGGGAACCCGTTCGACCTGCACAATACCGTCACCAGCGGAATCGTCAGCGCGCTGGGACGGACTCGAACCTCGGTGAACGGCCGATCGATCGCTAACATGATTCAGACCGACGCGTCGGTCAATCCGGGCAATAGCGGTGGTCCCTTGCTCGACGCGCAGGGCAACGTGGTCGGCATCGTCTCGCAGATCGAGAGCCCGGTCCGTGGATCGGTCGGCGTCGGCTTCGCGATTCCCTCGAACACTTTACGTCGATACCTTTCGACCCTCGAGGCCGGCGGCAAGGTCCAGCACGCCTGGCTCGGAATCAGCGGCGAGGAGATCACGCCGGAGCTCGCCCAGCGTCTCAGCCTGAGCGCGACGTCCGGCGTCTACGTCGTCAGCGTCACGGCCGGTGGGCCAGCCGACCGCGCTGGGGTGCGCGGTGCCTCCGGTGATGGCGCGAGCGGTCGGACGCCAACCGGGGGCGACGTCATCACCCGGATCGATGGAAACGCGGTTCACTCGGTCCAGGACCTCAGCAACCACATCGACAACAGGAGCCCGGGCGATAGCGTGAATCTCACCGTTCAGCGAAGCGGCAAGACCATCACCCTGACGGTTCAGCTGGGGGACTGGCCAGATCAGACGCCGGCCTGAGTTTAGAAAGCGACCTCGTGGTCGTAGAAGACCGTGCCGGTCACCGGCTTCGGATAGAAGTAGGTCGACTTCTGGGGCATGCGCTCGCCCGCGCTGGCGGCGGCTCGAATCTGGTCCATTGGCGTCGGGGCGAGGAAGACGACCAATTGGGCGCGACCCTCGACGAAGGCCCGCGACGCTTCGGTCGGATCTCGGGTGTACTGAACGCGCTCGCCGTGCTCGACGTCGCGCGGGGACAGGCCCAGAACCTGATCGAGGATGAGGTGCTGCAGCACCACGGTGTCGAGCGTCCGCAGGACCGCCGGAACGTCGGCCAGCTCCCGCGCGAGGTCGACGGACGGCCGAAGTCGAATTCGGTAGGCCCAGCCGGCCTGAAGTCCCAGGATGGTGAACGACGGGCGCGCCGGGCCCGCGGTCATCCGCTCGTCGGTCGGGGATTCCGGCTGGAGCTCCGGCGCCGGGATGCGATCGATCTCGAAACGTTCGGCGAGCCGCCTCAGAATCACCTCGGGGTCGAGGTTTCCCAGACCATGGAGGAGGCGGTGGGTCGGACGGATCAGCATGCCCGGATCCCCGGTTTCCACCAGGGCCATCAGCGCGAACTCCGACGGCGAGTCCGCGGTCGCGCCGAGCTGGCGCTGCTGATCGCGATAGACGAGGGCGGTCTCGTAGCGGTGGTGGCCGTCGGCGATGTAGATTGGCCGATCCCGAAAGGCATCCACCAGTCTCTCGACTCGCCGCGGCTCGGTCGCCCGCCAGAGTCGGTGCTGGCGCGCGGCGGCGGACACCGAGCCGGGCGCCAGGTCGAAGGATAGGTCGGGGGGACCTGCCGCGACCTCGGAAAGCAAGGGAGCGATCACCCCTGGATCGTCGTACATGCCAAGGAGCGGGCTGAACTGGGCGTGGGCCGCGTTCAGCAGGCTAAGGCGATCGACCTTCGGGCCGGGCAGGGTAAACTCGTGCGGCAGCACGATCCGCGCGCTCCAGTCGGTCACTCGAATCGGCGCGATCAGGCTGCGTCGAACTAGCGGCTGCCCGTGGTCTTCGAACGCTTCTTCGTAGAGGTAGAAGGCGGGCTCGGGGTCCGCCTTCACAACGCCGGCCGTTTGCCACTCTCGGTAAGTTGCCGCGGCGCGGGTATATCGGTTATCCGACGCGTCGTCGACGCTCCGCTGGCTGCCAAGCTCGAGCGCGATGACGTTGTACGGGCTCCGGGCGTAGTAATCGGCCTGCGCCTCCGGGGAAATGATGTCGTAGGGAGCCGAGACGACGCGGGAAAGGTCGCCGGCGGTGGCAGGATCGTAGCGAACGCCGCGAAAGGGCCGAATGTCAGCCAACGTGCCTCCGAGAACGAGGGATCAAGGAAAACGGATCAATGATACCACGGCGGCCACGATACGCGCCCCTGGCGGCCAGCCGGCCTGGCGCGCCTGGCGCGGCGCGGTTGCCGCGGGTTGCCGCGATGATGTAAAATTATGCGTTGATCCGAATAGTCCACTGGGCGAGCGCGCGGGGTTCGGTTCGGCGCTCGACTGGAGGTGATGATGGCGACTCGCGAGATTCTATCCGTCGAACATCCGATGCTTCGGCGAAAATGCAACAAAGTGCATCATCTCGATCCCAGCCTGGTACGGCTGGTCGACGACATGATCGAGACGATGCGGCAGGCGAATGGCGTTGGCCTGGCCGCGCCTCAGGTCGGGGTGCCGGTGCGCCTTTTTGTCGTCGAGACGTCATCGGACATGGAGGAGCCTCACGCTGGCGAGTTGTTCGTGTTGTACAATCCGGAGATCCTGAAGAAGTCCGAGCTCTATTACCCGGAAGAAGGCTGCCTGTCGATGCCGGGCTGGGTGGCAAATGTGCCGCGGTACAAGAGCGTGTTAGTGAAAGGTCGCAATCGACAGGGGAAGGAAATTCGGGTCAAGGCCGAGGGACTACTTGCCCAGGCACTGCAGCACGAAAGCGATCACCTCGACGGGGTTCTGTTTTTCGATCACCTCGGAAGCATGGACGAGCTGCGCCACGCCGAGAAGGCGGCCGAGACGGTCGTAGCGTGACGCGCGGGACCGCACGGTCGGCGCCTGGGAGATAGTTTCATCGACAGTAGCGCGCATGGCCCGCCCCAGGTCGGAGCGGGTCACGCTTTTTGCCCGAGGATAGTCGCGCGACGGATCGCGGGCGTCGCGCCCAAGGAGAACCGGTGAATCTACACGAATACCAGGCCAAGGACTTCCTCCGTCAAAATGGGGTCCCAATCCCGCCGGGCGAAGTCGCGGCAACCCCGGCCGAAGCAGGCG
>JBOGTX010000458.1:0-1584 GCA_050695695.1 Chloroflexota bacterium | reverse complement strand
CGGTCGTGCTGCTACCGCCCGAGATCGTGAATTTCGTCGCGTCCGTCGTCGTGAAGGAAAGGATGCTTGGCGTCTTCGCCTTGGCGGATACCTCCTGCGGCGTCGGCTGCTGAGTGACGTAATAGACGACTCCCGCCAGGACGATCAAAACGCCCAGCAGGATGCCGGTGACTCGGTAGTTCAGGGCTTACCTCCGGTTCCACCAAACGAGCGCGCCAGCCCCCAGCACGACGAGCGGTAGGAACACCGCGCTGCCGAACAGCAGGACGTTCACCTGGGTATTGCTCAAGATCAGCGACTGATCGGCTGGTGGCTTCGCCTGGACCTGGATCAGGTCTTCGTTCGCGGTGAGCCAGTTGACGGAATCGGTCAGGACTGCTTTGTTGCCCGGTGGCAGGTCTCCATTTGCCAGTTGGGACATCCCGTTCATCGCGAACGCCACGTCTCCGACGAAGACGAGGCGCATCGATGGCTGGCTGGCGGTCGGCGTCGCCGCCGACGCGGGCGGCGTTTTCTCCACGCTCACCAGCACGTCGAGCGGACCGCGCGGGTCGACGCCCGGATCGTAGTGGGCGACGTTGGACGTTTCGAGCCAGCTCTGGCTGGTCGTTTGGGCGAGCCCCAGGACCTGCAAGCCGGCCGGTGGCGTCTTCGATGGCGTGACCGAGGTGGCCGACGGCAAGATCAGCGTTGGCAGGTCCTTGGTGATCGGGCTGAACTGGTACTGACCGATCAAGGGTGTCGTCGGATCGTTGGGCATGCTCAGGCCCGGATCGACGATCACGCCATTGCCAACGTCCACGCCATACCTTTTCGCCAGCGGTCCGAGCAGGCCCACCTGCCGCTTATCCACCATGACCACCGCTTTGCCGCCGGCGTCGAGATACTTCTCCAGGGCGTCGGTCTCCTGGGGCAGGAGCGGCGAGGTTGGGCCGGCGACGATCACCGCCGACGCGTCGGCCGGCACCTTGCCGGTCGCGGCGAGGTTCAGCGGACGCACGTCATAATCATCCGCCTCGAGCGCCGCCTTGGCCATCGATCCGCCATCTTGCCCCGAGCTAGTAAAGTCGATCTCGCCGTGGCCGGTCAAATAGTACACGACCGGCGCCTTCGTTCGCTCGAGCTTCAGCAGTGCCGAGGTGACCGAGCCTTCGTCGCTGCCGGTAATCGACTGCTGTTTCGTGCCACTCACCAGCACCGTCGTTGCGTCGAACTGGACGTTATACTGGCGGGCGAGGCCGGGCTGGCTGTTTGGATCGACGAACTGGTAATTGAACAGGTTGGATTCTTTGCGATACTCCTCGAGGAGCGGCTTGAACGAGTCGCGACCGGGATTACCGTTCTGGTAAAAGGCGTAAACCTGCACCGGCTGCGTCAGCTTGCGGACGATCGAGACCGAGAGCGGCGAGAGGGTAAAGTTGTGATTCGTGGTCAGGTCCAGGCGGTCGCTGTAGCGGTTGGCCAGGACGTTGACCAGCGCGAGAATGCCGATGAAGGCCAGGCTCATAATCAGCGTGTTGGATCCGTAACGAACGTTGCGAGACGACAGCGCCTCCACGGTGCGCTCGGGACGCTCGAGCAACG
>JBOGTX010000457.1:0-3307 GCA_050695695.1 Chloroflexota bacterium | reverse complement strand
GGTTGTACACCGGCGAGCCGTTCACCTTCGCCGGCCAACACTACCGCGTGCGCGACGCCCGCTGCGCGCCACGGCCAGACCCGGATCCGCCGCTGCTGAGCGGAGCGTTCCGGCCGCGAATGCTGCGCCTGGCCGCCGAGTTCGGCGACTGGTGGGGCGTGTCATCGACCGGCGTCGCGACCTACCGTCGCCTCGCGCGGCAGTTCGAGGACGCCTGCGCCGCGGCGGGCCGCGATCCCGGGGCGGTGCGCCGCTCCTGGAGCGGCGGCTGCGCCTGCGCGCCGACCGGGGCGGAAGCGGTGGCCGTCGCCGGCGACCGGTTCAGCCCGGACGCGGAGGAGGATTTCGGCTTCGTCGGGACGCCCGCGCAGGTGGTCGAGCAAATGCGCGCCTTCATCGCGCTCGGCGTGAGCTACTTCATCGTCGACTGCTCGGAGTTTCCGAACCTGACCACGCTTGAGCTGCTGGTGAAGGAGGTCCTGCCGGCTCTTCACGACTGATACGAATTCCGGGCCAATGGCCATAGGTTGTCACCCCGAGCCGTGGCGAGGGGTCTCTGGCTGTCGCCGCGCCGGAGCAGAGATTCCTCGCTAGCGCTCGGAATGACACCCGTGGCGAATCAGTGATTCTTCGGCCGGTAACCGTATGACCCCGGATGGTCGCGATGGCGCTGTCCATGGTCCTTGGCGTTCGCGTGCTATAATCTAATCCCGTTGAAGATATAAGTACCTGTTATGCGCCCACGTGAGGAGGTTTTTTCCAAGACATGGCAACAAAGTGGGTTTACGCGTTTCGCGAGGGAAACGGTCAGATGCGTGACCTGCTCGGAGGCAAGGGCGCCGGCGCCGCGGAGATGACTCGGGCTGGCTTACCGGTTCCTCCGGGATTTACCATTACCACCGAAGCCTGCAACGCGTACTACGCCAGTGGCGAGCGCTTCCCCGATGGGATGTGGGACCAGGCGATCGCCGCGCTGCGCGACGTCGAAGAGCAGACCGGCAAGAAATTGGGTGACGCGAGCAACCCGCTCCTCGTCTCGGTCCGATCGGGCGCCCGCACGTCGATGCCCGGGATGATGGACACCGTTCTGAACCTCGGGCTGAATCCAAGCACCCTGCAGGGGTTGATCGCGCGCACCAATAACCCGCGCTTTGGCTACGACGCCTACCGGCGATTCATCCAGATGTTCGGCAAGATCGTGCTGGATATCGACGCCGAGAAGTTCGAGCGGATCCTCAATGCCCGCAAGCAGAAGGTCGGCGCGAAGCTCGACACCGACCTGAGCGCGGACGATTTGAAGGTCATCGCCGAGGAGTTCAAAGGGCTGGTCCGTGCCGAAACCGGCCAGGGCTTCCCAACCGATCCCGACGAGCAGCTTCGCCTGGCGATCCAAGCGGTGTTCCGCTCCTGGAACAGCGCCCGGGCGATCACCTACCGCGATTTCCACAAGATTCCGCACGATCTGGGTACCGCGGTGAACGTCCAGACGATGGTTTTCGGAAACATGGGGACAGATTCCGGGACCGGCGTCGCCTTCACCCGCAACCCGAACACCGGCGAGAATGTCCTCTTCGGCGAGTACCTGCCGAACGCCCAGGGCGAAGACGTCGTCGCCGGCATTCGCACTCCCCAACCGATCGCGGCTATGGCGCGCGAGTGGCCGCCGGTCTACCAGGAGTTCAAGCGCTACGCCGACCTGCTCGAGCGCCATTACCGCGACATGCAGGACCTCGAGTTCACTGTCGAGAACGGCAAGCTGTACATGCTCCAGACGCGCTCGGGGAAGCGGAGCGCGGTCGCCGCGGTGAAGATCGCCGTCGATATGGTCGACGAGAAGCTGATCAGTAAGGAAGAGGCGGTCCAACGGGTCGAGCCGGGTCACGTCGAGCAGCTGCTCCATCGGCGAATCGATCCGAACGCGAAGGTCCACGTGATCGCCACCGGCTTGAACGCCTCGCCGGGCGCGGCGAGCGGTCGGGCCGTCTTCGACGCCGACCGCGCGGTGCAATGGACCGAGAGTGGCGAGAAGGTCATTCTGGTGCGGCCAGAGACGAGTCCGGACGACGTCCACGGGATGATCGTGGCGCAGGGAATTCTGACCGCCCGCGGTGGCGCGACGAGCCACGCCGCGGTGGTCGCCCGCAGCATCGGCAAGCCGTGCGTGGCGGGCACCGAGTCGGTCACGGTCGACCTCGATCTGCGCCAATTCGCCGCCGATGGGGTGGTCGTCAAAGAAGGAGACGTCATCTCGATTAACGGCAGCACCGGCGAGGTGATCCAAGGCGCGGTCCCGATGATCGAGCCGGAGCTGACCGGCGAGCTGCAAACCGTGCTCGGCTACGCCGACTCGATTCGGCGGTTGCAGGTCTGGGCGAACGCCGATTATCCGCGCGATGCCGAGATCGCCCGCCAGAACGGTGCCGAGGGCATCGGCCTCTGTCGAACCGAGCACATGTTCTTCGAGACCGAGCGCCTGCCGATCATGCAGGAGATGATCCTGGCCCGCGACGACGCCACACGCCAGACGGCGCTGGATCGCCTGCTGGTCTTCCAGAAGAACGACTTCGTTGGAATCTTCCGGGCGATGAACGGCCGGCCGGTGGTGATCCGCCTGCTGGATCCGCCGCTCCACGAGTTCCTGCCGGATTACGAGGAGCTCCTGGTTGAGGTCACCGAGGCGCATGCGAAAGGCGAGCACGGGCCGGAGGTCGAGAAGAAGGAAGCGCTGCTCAAGGAAGTCGGCGCGATGCGCGAGGCGAACCCGATGCTGGGCCTGCGCGGCTGCCGACTGGGCCTGATGTTCCCGCAGGTCAACGCGATGCAGGTCCGGGCGATCCTCCAGGCGGCGATCGAGGTCGGACGCGAGGACATCTCGGTCCATCCGGAGATCATGATTCCGCTGGTCGGGCACGTCAACGAGCTGAAGACGGTGCGCGAGCAGCTCGAAAAGGTCGCCGACGCCGTGATGAAGGAAGCCGGGACGCGCGTTTCCTACAAGTTCGGCACGATGATCGAGGTGCCGCGCGCCGCGCTGACCGCCGACGAGATCGCGCAGTACGCCGAGTTCTTCAGCTTCGGCACGAACGACCTGACGCAGATGACCTTCGGCTACTCCCGCGACGACGCCGAGGGCGGCTTCCTCCTCGCCTACGTGGAGCGGCGCATCCTGCCCTTCAACCCCTTCCAGTCGCTCGACACGATCGGCGTCGGCCAGCTCATGCGCACCGCCGTCGAGAAAGGCCGGGGCATCCGCCCGGGCCTGAAGATCGGCATCTGCGGCGAGCACGGCGGCGACCCAGCCTCCATC
>JBOGTX010000456.1:0-3806 GCA_050695695.1 Chloroflexota bacterium | reverse complement strand
GGTGCAATTGGTCGCCATGATGGTCTCCTGTCTTTTCTTTACTTTGTTCCCGCGAGCGTGAGCACGAAGGATTCACCGTCCAGCGCGGCGACGTCGACCAGTTGGGGAACGTAGACCTGAAGCGCCCGGACGAGGTCGGCCTTGGTGACGACCAGACCGCTCACCCGCAAGGGCGGGAGCGTGGGCGCGGCGGGCGCAGTCGCGGGAGCCGCGCCATTCCGCGCGGGCGCGTGCGGTGGCGTTCCCGATTCCAATTCCATCGGCTCGATTCCTCCTGATTCACCGTGCTAATCGGCCTCCCAGCGTCATCGCCTGAATGAGGCCGGGGCTGTCGTGACCGCACTCGATGCGCCAACGTCACTCGGGCGCGTGTCGCATGGCTGGACCTCCACCATCCCCGACCGAGCCGGGGGACGATCCGGAGCGTTTCCGCTCGAGACTGATCTTCGGTCAAAGGTGTTGGAAAAGTTTTGGAAATTTGTTCGAGCTTTCCAACAACCCGTGAGCCGGTCACACTCAGGAAGTGTTGGAAGTGTCCAACACCTGGTGAAAATTGGGCACGGATGGCTGGGGAATGCGTGGGGACCATGAAGCGACGCGAAAGGGTATGCAATGCTCAGGGGTGCATCCAGCAAATTTGGGAGCAGTTCCGGGGGAGCACGAGCGAAACTGACGGATGCGTCGCTCAGAGCGCGGGCCTCGGCTTCCGCGCCGGTATGGCCTTTCGCGCCCTTCGTGGTCCGCGCGTCTCGCCGGGGTGGTGGGCGGGCGAATCCGCGACGGTCGGTCGCCCGGGGATCAGCCTTTCGGGTCGCCTGGGATCGGGATCACCCTGAACGCCGGGGGTTGGCGCGGCTAATCGGCCCCTCGGTCACCCCGCCACGACGACGCGCAGGGCAAACGTCCTGGCCGCTCCGCCGGCCTGCCCCCAGGAGCGGCGATAGGTTAGCCGAAGGTCGGCATTGCCGGCGCGCGCCGCCTCGAACTCCCAGCGGTGGACGCCGCCGGCGCCGGGTGGGCCGGACGACGGCACGAAAGTATCGCCCAGGAGCGTGAGGACCGGCTCGCCGTTCGATTCCAGCGCCCAGCGAAAGCCGGTCGTGGGGTTCTCCGGGAGCGCCAGCTCGAAGCGTTGCCCGACGCTCGAATCGAGCTGGCGACCGTTCCAGGTCTCGTCGATCCGTGGCATCGGATCAATCGGCTTCGGAGCGCGACGGGCCGTCCGATACCGGGAGGGAAACGGTGTCGCCCAGGGCCTCCTCGGTCAGCTCCTGGCGGAGGACGACCACGTCGCGCGGCGCGTTGATGCCAATCTTCACGCGATCGCCACTGATCTCGAGGACCTTGATCGTGATGTTGCCCTGAATGACGATCATCTGGTCGACCTTGCGACTCAGCACCAGCATGTTCCGATCACTTTTCCCATCAGCCATTGGCGTCAGCATACACAAGACCAGCGGCTCCGACAAGTGCCACGTGGGGGAAAACCGGGTTGACTCGCGGGGCAAGTCAACGCGGTTTTCCCCCATGCCAGGGCGCCGGGGCGATCATTGGTGCTCACGATCGGGGCTGTTGAAGTGGCTGAAGTTGCTCCGCTGGCCATTCTCCATCCGCTCCTGGTAGATCATCACCAGCTTGCGGTCGTCGAGCGTGTTGAACCACTGGTCCCAGGTGACGTGCTCCAGGGTCCGCCGGCCGTAGCCCGGGACGTCGAACCGCAGCACCCCGAGGTGCCCGTCGTGCCTGGTGCCCGGCACGGTGGCCGGAACGGCGTTGCGTTCCTCGGCCCACTGCCGGATCACCGCGTGGTCGCGGGTGACCAGCGACTGACCGGGGTGGCTCTCGTGCTCGCTCGGCGAGGTGATCCAGCGCGTCTCGCACACCGATCGGGGAAACCGCGGGTGAGCCTTGCTTGGCCCTTGCTCGGACCGGTTGCCGCAATATTCTTCCTTGAACGCGTTGTCGGCCATCGAGTCCCTCCTCTACGCCGCTTTCTTTTGTCCTGACCGGTACTCCGCCTCCGCTTTGAAGAAGCGCTCCAGCGTCTGGAGCATCCGCGGCGGCATCGCGTGGTAACCGGCGATGTCCGAGAGCAGCGGCGCGCTGACGTCGATCGCTTGGGCGATCCGGTCCAGGTCGCTGGTGTCGATCGACTTCTGGGCGAACAGGTCTTCGATCGTCGTTTCGGCGACGCCCGCCTTTTTGGCAAAGTCGCCCGGGGTCAGCACGCTCCAGAAGCGGTAGCGCAAATAGTCGTCGAGCAGGCGGCGCGTATCCGACGCGCCGAGTCGCGCGCCGGTTTCATTCGCCCCCTGACTTTGTTCTCGCGTCAATCGGGTACCCCCTTCTCTGGTCCGATCGAGTCCGGGGGTGTGCCGCAAAACGCGTTCCAGTCTTCAAATCCGCATGTGGGGATCGAGCGCGTCCCGTAGACCATCGCCCAGGAAAGTGAAGGCCAGGGTGACGATGGCGATCGCGATCGCGGGGGCGATCGCCATCCAGGGCTGGGTGAAGAGCATGCCGAAGCCGTCCTGGATCATGTTGCCCCAGCTCGCCGTCGGCGGGCGGATGCCGATGCCAATGAAGCTCAGGACCGCCTCGGCGGCGATCGCGCCGGGAATCGTGAAGGTCATCTGGACGATCACCGGCGCCAGCACGTGGGGAGTGATGTGGCGCATGACGACACGCGGTGGGGACGAGCCGAGGGCGCGCGCCGCCTCGACGAACGACATCTCTTTGTAGGCAAGCACCTGCCCGCGCACCAGCCGCGCCGTCCCGACCCAACTGACGAGCGACAGCGCCGCCAGGAGCAGCACCATGCCCGAGAGCAGGTTGCCTATCACGGTATCGCGCAGCAGCGTCACCAGGGTGATGATGATCAAAAGGTCGGGCAGCGCGTAGAAGACGTCGACCAGGCGCATCAGGACGGTGTCGACGACCCCGCCGGCGTAGCCGGCCACCAGTCCCACCGACCCACCGATCAGCAGGTAGAACATCACCGGCACCAGCCCGATCGACATCGAGATCCTCGAGCCGTAGATCAGCCGGCTCAGGACGTCGCGCCCGACGCTGTCAGTGCCGAGCGGATATTTCCAGGTGCCTCCGGCCAGCCAGGCCGGCGGCGCGGTGATCGCCTCGAAGTGCACCTGGGTCGGATCGTAGGGAGCGATCAATGGGCTGAAAATCGCGACCAGGTAGAGCACGACGATCACGACCACGCTGACCGTCGCGGCGCGATTCTTCAGCAGGCGTCGCGCGGCCTGCTTCCAGGCGCCCGGTGCTTCTTGGATGTCGAAGAGATCGTCGTCGTCGCGAAGAACGGCGGCCGCGGCCGAGGTGTGTGTCGCCATCTCAACCTACCTTGATCCGAGGATCCAAGATCGCGTAGGTGACGTCCACCAGGAGATTCGCGCAGGAGATCAGAATGGCGTAAAAGAGCGTGACGCCCATGACCATCGAGTAATCTCGCGCGGTGACGCCGACGACGAAGAACTGCCCCATGCCCGGGAAGGAGAAGACGTATTCGATGATGAACGAGCCGGTGACGAGTCCAGCCAGGGCCGGCCCCAACACCGTCGTGACCGGAATCAGGCTATTGCGCAGGGCGTGGCGCAAGACGACCACCTGCCAGCGCAGGCCCTTCGCCCGCGCGGTCCGAATGTAGTCCTGACGCAGGCTCTCGAGCATGCTCGCCCGAGTGAGCCGGGCCAGAAACGCCAGGAGCGCGAGGCTCAAGGTGACCGATGGCAAAACCCAGGCGTGCCAATCGCCGTAGTTGGTCGTCACGACCGGGAGCCAGTGGAGGT
>JBOGTX010000455.1:0-9285 GCA_050695695.1 Chloroflexota bacterium | reverse complement strand
GCACGGACCGCCGCTGAAATGCCGGTAGAGTGATGATGCCGGTTAGCAAACCGTCGTGCTCTACGACGAGGCGCCCTCCCTGTAGCTCAATCAGACGGCGACACACGACGACGTTGCTGTCATCGATCGAGGAGAAACGCTCGGTGTTGACCGAGGGAATGGCGACGGAAATTTGGGTCTGACTCCCCTCGGTGCTGACACCAATCGAGATCAGTCCCGAGGGTGCGACGTCGATCGCGAACGTCAGCAAGGCGAGCAAAGCCTGGCGTAGTGCGACACGATCTACCGTGACGAGGAAGGCCGTTTGCTCGGCCCGGATCCGGATTTCACAACCGGCCGTTTGACAGAAAGGGAAAATGGTCTCTTCAATCCCATGCAAGACCTCCAGAAGGTTGATGGGCGGAGACGCGTGGGCCAGGCCGATTCGGTCAACGTCGGTATCCGAGGAAGCGCGCTCGGTGGTAGAGAGCACCGTTTGGGTGGCGCGTTCGAGTGCGTCCCCGGCCTCCAACGCCTCCAGGCGGAGATGGCGGGCGAGCAACACCGCTACCGCATCGAGCGCATCGTGCTGGCGACGGTAGAGCTGCCGCTCGCTGAGATTGAGCTGCCTGGTCAATTCGTCGATCGGTATTCCCTGGACATAACGCAAGTGGAGGAACTGAGAGCGCGAGGCCGCGACTCGGTCGTACGGAGATTCCGGCGAGGGTCGGAGCTCCTGAATGACGTCGAGGAGCAGCCGCCTTAAGATTCGACCCGGCGATTCGGAGCGCCCTTCGACGACAACGGCCTTCGCCAGGTTGGCGCTCAACAGGTAAGGAAGATCATACAGGTGTGCCAGGGCATCGTGAATATCTTTGATGAGCTGCGCTTGGTCGATCATGACTTTCAGCCACATTTGGCCTGGATTCCGGTCAACGTCAGCGACGTGGCAAAAGGACGTCAGAAAACCCCTTGAGTCGCCTGTGCATCAAGTCTAGTGTACCATCGCAAGACGGTCCGCGAGTAGTGCTCCGAGAGTCATGGCAGTGTGATCGGGATCGCGGGGCACGAGCGGAGCGATGCAAGGAGGAAATCCCTTGGCCAGCCCACTTTCTCTTCCGCGTGGTTCGAGTCGTCGGAGTTTTCTGACCGCCTCCCTCGCCGCTGGTGCCAGCATCGCCATCGCAGCGTGTTCATCCGGCGGATCCGCCGTGGGCGCCGCGGCGACCAAGCCGGCCTCGGGTAGCACGGAGAGCGCACCTCAGCCGATTCCGACCGCGGTCGCGCCGGTCACAATCGGCAAAGGCGCGAAGAAGCTGACGGTTTGGCACTATTATGCGCAGGCGCAGGCCGAGCCTTTACAAAAGATCGTCCAAAATTACGGTAAAGTCGATCCGAACCTCAGCTTCGAGCTAACCTACACTCCGGGGGCGCAGTTACTCGCCAAGATCCAGACTGCCATCGCGGGGAACGCGATGCCGGATGTCGTTCAGACCGACCTCGTCTGGGTTCCGATTATGATCGACAGTCAGAAGACGGTTGCATTGGATGATTACTTCAAGGCGGCGAGCTTCGACATCAAGGATTTCTTCGACGCGCTACTGCAGTACGATCAGGCGGAAGACGGTAAATACTATGCCATTCCCATGGACACCAACAATATTCAATTGTTTTACAACAAGAAGCTCGTTTCGGACGCCGGGCTCGATTTCGAGAAGAGTCCACCGCTGACCTGGACTGATCTGACCGAAGCCGCGACCAAGCTCACGAATACGTCGAAAAAGCAGTGGGGGCTCGATATGGGCGCCCAGACGACGCAGGGAGACCAGGGTGGGTTGGCGAACAACCATATGTGCCTGACCTGGCAAACCGGCGGCAAGTATTTCGATGACAAAGGAGGGCGACCAGAGCGTGGAGCTCCGGTTTTCAATCAAGACGACGGCGTGATGGCCTGGCAATGGCAGGTTGATATTGTCCAGAAGGCAAAGGCCGTGCCGATTCAACCTCCTCGCAATGGTTTTGTGACCGGCTACGAGGGGATGTGGTACAACGGGCCGTGGGCAATCCCCGACACCCTCCGCCTGATTGGGAGTAAATTCGAGATGGGCGTGATCTCCTTCCCGGGGCATACGGCCGAGCTTGCCGGCAACAGTTGGAGCGGCGGAGAACATTTTCAGGTGTTCAAAGGTCCGAATCAGGACGACTCGGCGAAATTCATCATCTGGCTCACCTCCCCGGCGAATATCGAACAGTTCGCCGAAGAGGCCGGCTATATACCGACCAGACAGTCGGTCATCGCGGGCTCGACTTACCAGAGCTGGCTTGACAAGAACCCGCTCTACAAGGTGTACGCGCAGAATATGACCAAGGTTCATCCACGCGTACCGACTCGCCTCTTCTTCGATCTCACGATCAGCGTCTCGCACCACCTGGAAGACGCCACGTACCAAAAGGCAAAGGTTCAGGATGCCCTGAACGCCGCCGCGAAAGATTGCCTGTCCATCATGCAGCAGAAGGGGTACCAGCCTTAAGGACACCGCGTCGCCGGTATCGAGCGCGGGGAGCGTGCTCGATACCGGCTCAGGAGCTATCAGGCCGCGCATAAGCTGACGGGAAGCGACACTGTTTGAGTGTCCGCGTCTGGAAGGGCTCGATCGTGTGCGAATCGCATCCGAAGGTAAGGAGCGAAAAAGCGAGATGGTAAGACCGGAGGGGCGGGGCATGGACGTACCCCGATCGGCTCGTCGCTTGACCTGGCGCCAGCGAGAATGGATTTCGGCATACCTGTTTATCCTCCCCAGCGCGATTCTCCTGGCCGGCTTTCTCGTCTTCCCGGTCGCCTACTCACTATGGCTCAGCCTGGTCAGTTGGGATGGAATGAGTCCCCACCTGATCTTCGTTGGATTGGCGAATTACGGGCGGCTTCTGACCTCACTCGAGTTCTGGGGTAGCATGCTGGTGACTGGCTACTATACTTTCGTGTCCGTGCCCCTGACGATGGCGTGTTCGCTTGCCCTGGCGGTTTTTCTCAATCAAAAGATTCGGGGCCTGAGTATCTACCGAACGCTCTATTTCACCCCGGTAGTCACGTCAGGAATCGCCGTCTCGATCATCTGGCTGTGGGTCTACGATCCCACCTGGGGCATTGCAAACTGGGCCCTCGGCCTGTTCGGCATCCCTCCGTTGCAATGGCTCTCCTCGCCCGTCGAGGCAATGCCCGCGCTGATCCTCATGAGCGTCTGGAAGAGCGTCGGTTTCGCCATGGTGATCTATCTGGCTGGTTTGCAAGGAATCCCGGAGACCTACTACGAGGCGTCGACCGTTGATGGGGCTGGGCGGTGGGCAATGTTTCGATCCATCACCTGGCCGTTACTCGCGCCGACGACTTTTTTTGTCCTGGTGACGGGTATCATCAGCGCCAGCCAGGTCTTCGACCAGGTATACGTTATGACGAACGGGGGGCCTCTCGAGAGCACCCAGGTGCTGGTCTTCTTGCTTTATCAATATGCGTTCAAGTTTTTTGAGATGGGATACGCGTCGGCACTGGCCTGGTTGATCTTCATCGTGGTACTCGTGTTCACGATTCTGCAGTGGAAGTTTCTACCGCAAGACGTGACCTAGCGCTTTCCTGATCGCGGTGTTCGGGTGGGAGCTACCGCGAGGTCTTGCCCGGGTTTGCCTTTGCCGAAGTACGGGGTGCCACTGATAAGAGGGGGGAAGCGTGGTAACGACCGCGGCCGCAGCCCGGCCAAAGGCAATGGGTCAAAGGCTCGGCCTCATCGGCAAGACGATCATGGGGCACGCGCTGCTCTTGTTTGGCGCGGTGTGGATGTTCATTCCTCTCATTTGGATGATCGCGGCATCGGTAGAGCCAGCGGATGAGATCTTTGCGTATCCTCCCAGGTTCATCCCTGGCGCGATCATCCTGCAACACTGGTCATCGGCATGGACCCTGGTTCCTTTCGCTCGTTTCTTTCTGAACTCGGGCGTCATGGCGGTCTCGATCACCCTTGGCCAGCTCATCACCGGGACCTTTGCCGCGTATGCCTTCGCGCGATTGCAGTTTCCCGGGCGTGACCGCCTTTTCATCTGCTTTCTTGCCACCTTGATGGTGCCGGGGCAGGTTCTACTGATTCCGCAGTTCATGATCATCCGGACTCTCGGCTGGCTCAATACCTACGAAGCACTCATTGTTCCCGGGCTGGCGAGCGCGTACGCGGTCTTCCTGCTCCGCCAGTTCTTTCTCGGCATTCCACACGAGCTCGAGGACGCGGCGCGCATCGACGGCTGTTCGCCGCTCCGCATCCTCTGGCAGATCATTGTGCCGCTCTCGAAGCCCGCGATTATCACGATGGGGATCTTCGCGTTCCTCGGCTCCTGGAACGCGTTCCTCTGGCCGCTGATCGTGACGACCAGTACAAATATGTATACCGTCCAACTCGGTTTGACCGAGTTTCAAGGCGCTTATTCGACGCAATGGTCCTATATCATGGCCGCGGCGTGCTTCATTACGCTGCCCGTCCTGCTCGCGTTCTTTATCGGCCAGCGCTACTTTACGCAGGGTATCGCGCTGACCGGACTGAAAGGCTGAATCAATCTGGGAGGAACCATGGCACAAACCTCATTCCTGATCGTTGGCCTTGGGCGTGGAGCCGCCTGGGGCCGCGAGATCCGCAAGGATCCCGGACTCCACATCGCTGGTCTCGTCGACGTCGATACCGCGCGCCTCGCCGAGATCGGAGCCGAGCTTGGCGTACCCAAGGCGCGTCAATTTCTGGATTATCAGACGGCGCTTCGGGAAGCCGAGGCTGACGTCGTCGTTCTGGCCGTTCCCAGCCCGCTCCACCAGCAGATGATTCTGACCGGCCTCCGGGCGCATCAGCACGTCATCTGTGAAAAACCCCTCGCGATGAATCTCACCGAGGCGCGCGAGCTCCGAGAAGCGGTCAAGCAGTTTGATCGCCGTTTCATGGTTGGCGAACAGTATCGCTTTGCCGATGGCGTCGAAAACCTCAAGATCGCCATCGCGAAGGGGTTGATCGGCCAGCCGGCCTACCTCTCGCACGAGTTTTATCGCGGAGGCGGGGCCGCGGTTGGCCGCTGGTCGCCTGCGACTCACTGGTCGGCGGCGTACGTCGAGGGATCCCTCCACGACATGAGCGTTCACCACTTCGATATGTGGTACTACATCACCGGAAAGCGCCCGGTCGAGGTCTACGTGAAGCCGTTCGATCCGGCCTGGAACCAGTCCGGCCGGCGGTTCGGCTACTCGATGCACGCGACCCTCGAGGATGGCACGCACGTCGATTACATCACCGCGCGCGCCCTCGCTCGCCCGCAAACGACCTGGTACGGCGAGATCTGGATCGTCGGCGACCGGGGCGCTCTCTATTGGAACGGAGACAGCCTCGGTGTGACTCATTCTGAGGTCATTCCGGTCGAGAATCAGAGTCAGAAGCTGGCCACGGAGAACCTCGAGTTTCTGAGTCGGGGGATCACGAACACGAATCTTCCTCTCTTGCCGCTGATTCGATCCTTGCTCCAAGCAATCGAGGAGAATCGTCCACACCCATGCGACATCGAGGATAACTGGGTGAGCTTCGCGACGGCGATGGCGGCGGTCGAGTCGGCTCAGACCGGCCAGACCGTGAAGGTGGCGATGGAGTAAAGCTGGGCGTCGCTAACCTCAGCCGAGCCAGTTCTCCAGGGTGAGCCCGGGCACTCGGGCGAAGTGGCGGACGTTTCCGGTCGCCAACGTCAGATTCGTCGCGATGGCAATCGCGGCGATCCGAAGGTCCGGCTCGGCGAGCGGGATACCGTTACTCTCCAGTGTGGATTTGATATCTCCAAAGATATTCGCCGCCTCTTCGTCAAAGGGAAGGACGGGGACGAAGTCAGTGAACTCCTGCATCCGTTTCAACAGGTCGTCTCTTCCCTTCCTCTTGGCGCCATAAACGAGCTCACCCAGAGTTATGGCCGACGTACATTGGTCCACCCGAGGCATACTTGCAAGCCGTTGTATGACTGCATCGAGGGGGCGAGGACGCAGTACAGCGGAGATCACGTCGTTATCGAACAGATAGCCCATGAGTTAGTCAAGCTCGGGAGCCGGGCGATCCGAAGCCGTGCGACGAGATGCAACGACCTCAGCCAGGTCAGAGGCCATGTCCTCCCATGAGGTAAGAAGCCCGGCAGCGGCTAGGAGCCCTCCTTTTCGACGCGCGATGGGCAAAAGCGCGCCTGTTCGCGGTTTTGCTATCGGCGCGACCTGTGCCACTTCTTCTCCCTGACGCATGATGATCGTCGTCTCTCCTTGCTCAGCCGACTCGAGCACTGAATCGACCTCGCGCTTAAACTCACTAACTGCAACCCGCTTCATCGATCCTCCCTCCGTGGCGCCGCTGACCGCGCGAACGAGATGCCACCTTGATCCTAACATTCATCGCCGCCCAGGTGATCGAGTTTCTTCACCAACGGACCGGGTCGAAGATCGATCAGGAACAGCCGTTGCCGATTGTCGTGACCGAGCGATTCGTGCGCGCGTACGCCCGATTGCGCGCGACGTAGGATCGGTCGATTGCCATGCGCTCCTCCCAATTCCCTGGCTCAGCATGGTACCATGCCGCTGGCACGGTACCATGCTGCCTGGTGGATCGGCGGAGGGTAAGATGGCTGCTTGGGCAAGCAAGTTTCGCGATGAGTTTCCGGTCACCGAGTCCTGGGCCTATTTGAATCACGCGACCCACGGGCCGTTCTCACGCCGCACTCTCGAGGCGATCGATCGCGTCGCGCACTCGTGGGCGGAGCCGCCGACGATGGACGGCGCCGCGCGCGACGCGGCGATCGTCACCGCGCGCGAGAACCTGGCCGCGCTGGCCGGGGGCAGCGCCCAGCGGGCGGCCTTCGTCGGCAACCTGGGCGACGCGCTGAGCCTTTGCGCGGCTGGCATCGACTGGCAGGACGGCGACAATGTCGTGATTCCCCGCGACGAGTTTCCCTCGGTCGTCTACCCGTTCCTGAACCTCGGCCACCGCGGCGTCGAGCTTCGGCTGGTCGAGAAGGACGAGCGCGGCTTCACCAACCTGTCACGAATTGCCGACCGAATCGATCGTCGCACCCGCGCGCTGGTGATCAGCCACGTCGAGTTCATGGATGGCTTTCGGAACGATCTGGCCGCGATCGGCCGGCTTTGCCGCGAGCGCGATGTGCTCTCGCTCGTCGACGCCACTCAGTCGATGGGGGCGCTGCCGATCGACGCCGACCTCAACCAGATCGACGTCATCGCGGCGCACGGCTACAAGTGGCTGATGGCCTCCTACGGCTTTGGCGCGATTCACTTCTCGGAGCGGGCGATCGAGCGGATCCGGCCGGTCTACGTCGGCCGGCTGAGTGTGAACAAGGGCTTCGAGGACCTGGATTACGCGCTGGACTGGCGCGACGGCGCGGCCCGCTACCAGACCGGCGGGATCAACTGGCTGAGCCTCGCCGCCTTCAACGCGTCGGCCGAGCTGATTCGCGCCGCGGATCCCGCGCAGACCGAGCGCCATACCCTGGCCCTGACCGATCGGCTATTGGCCGCGGTGGCCGAACGAGGTTACACCGTGACCAGTTGCCGGGACGTTTCAACCCGCTCGCAGGTCGTGAGTTTTACAAGCGGCTCCCGCGGATCGGATGCCACGCTCGTCGCGAACCTGCTCGAGCGCCACGTCGCGGTCTCGCTGCGCGGCCGGGGTGTGCGGGTCTCGCCATATTTCTACAACACCGACGACGACGTCGATCGACTGATCGAGGCGCTGCCGCGCCGAGCTTGAGAGGAGAAAACGTGGCCGAGCCATTCGTCGCGAAAGTCGAGGTCGCGCGCAACCACGTCGCCCTGAAGGTCAAGGATCTCGACGCCGCGGTCCACTTTTACCACGATCTCGTCGGATTGCCGGTGACTCAGAAGATCGGTCCCGAGGACAATCCCAGCTCGATCTTCGTCACCGGCATCCAACTGATGCGGCGGTCCGAAGATCCGGGTCCCAATCCCTACGGCATCTTCGACCACGTTGGGATCGCGGTCGAGAACATCGACGACGTCTGCGCGCATTTGGATCAGGCCGGTTCCAGGGTCAGGACGCCCCTCGAGCACGCGGCCCTGCCCGGTGGGAGGAGCATCGTCCGCGCGTACTACTATGACCCGGACGGCAACGTTTTGGAGCTGTTCCACCTGCCCGACTGAATGGCGCCGATTGGTCGGCAATCTATCGGGCGTCGTCGATCAGCCGAGCGACCATCTCAAGCGTCAGCACGTCGGGGCCGATTCCCGCCTCAAGGAACGGAGCGACGGCTGATCGTGATGTTGCAGGTTTAGCACGACCTGTCGGTTGACGAGGCTGCTGGCAATCCCCGCTCCGGCTGGCGGGTTGGTTTCGACCTCGATTTTGATGGCCAGGATCTCGCCGCGTTGCCGCGAAAGCCCTAGCTCGAACGGGAGACCGGAGAAACGCACGAACGCGCTGTGCATCGTTTGAAGGGTGTTCGCCTTCACCTCCACCGGGTATCCTTCGGCGCGGAAATCGCTTTGAACTTCTCGCAGGTAAGACGGAAAGTCGTACCCTTCGCAAGGCCGTTCCAGGGCGAAATCAAGATCCTCGGAAAACCGCGGAATGGAATAGAGGAATCGGAGGGCGGTGCCACTGTGAAAGGCGAGTGGAATCATCGCGCCGGCTCGCTGCATGGATTCAAGAATGCGCGCTTGGAGATATTCCCGGGTGATGTTTCGGGCCTGCGACTGACTTCCCGCCGAGCGCGCCCGCGACGCAAGATAGTCCCTCATAGCGCGACGTACTCCTCGGCCTCGGAACGCGCCAATTCCGCGACCACGCCCACCGCTCGCGTCAATTTCGGCACGCCCCTTCGCTCGGCCAGACGACCTAGCTCGTCCAGCGAGAGGCGCTCCAGGTTTTGCAGACGTAGCTCGGCCAGGAAGGCCGGCGAGTCGCGGCCGGTCCGCAGGTAGAGCAGGTCCAGGAGCGCCTTTTCGGGCGTGGCGATGAAGGCGTGCTGGTCGCGGTCCACCTCGATCAACTGGTAGCCGTGAAAGAAGCCAGTTTGAATGTGCTGGTAGGTGTGGCGTCCCAAAGGGGTATCCCAGCTTCCCGGGCGACGAGTCGTCACGCTCGTCGTCACCGGGACGGGTTCGGGAATCATACCGTGGTGAGCCAGCGCCGACTCGCAACTGACGTAGGACGCGCGGACCACGTGGTTTGCCACGACGAAGGGATGCGGCCTCACCTTTCGCAATGGAGGCGCGAGAGCGTAACA
>JBOGTX010000454.1:0-2410 GCA_050695695.1 Chloroflexota bacterium | reverse complement strand
CGATGGCGGTGGGGCTCAGGCGACGCACGACGAACCGACCGATCCCCGACGCGATCAGGTCGTCGAGACTGGCCGCCTCGCCGGCCTCGACGATCGCGATGTGCTGAAAGAGCCTGGGCATGGCGCCTCGCGTTGAGGGATGACGGCGAGTTGACGCGCCGCGGGGTAATTATACACGATACACGGCGCCGGTGGCCGCCACCGGGACATCCGGAGCCTCCCAACCACCCGCTAGCGAACGACCAGATTGACTTTCACGAGCTGGATGAACATCGGGCACGCTTGATTGGGCGCGCAAATCGGCCGGCCGGTGGCCGTCAGGGTCGTCTGCCCGGCCTGATTCGCCCGGTAGATGCCCTGAGCGCCCCGCACGACCGCGACGTTGACGACGCGGCTGACCACGGTTGGGTCGGCGACGGTGATATTCCAGTCGAGATTGCTGCCGAGCGCGAGCAGGAACGTCTGGCCAACCCGCAGGGTGATCGTCTGGCCGTTGTCGGCCTGGGTCACCCGGACTGTTCCACCCGGCGCCCCGGTGGCCACGCTCGGAGTAGGCCCACCGGGGGAGGGCTGGGGGGTGCCGTCGCGCGCCGGAAGCGTCGCCGCCGGCGTTGGGCCGCTTGGCGGGGTGGACGTATCGGTTGCCCCGGCGTCGGTAGGCGTGCTGGCTGGCAGGATGGTGGGCGCCAGCGTTGGTGGGCCGATGACGCTGGTCGGCGAGGCGGGCGGTGCCGTGATTGGAGTTCCGGGCGTCGCGCTGGCCGCGGCACAGGCGACGACCGCCGTGGAAGCGAGAACCAGCGCGAAGCGGACGAGCGCGCGGGACAGGTTCATCACAACGTGCTCCAAGGGGGAGACTTCGCGATCAACGCTGGAAAGTCGATCCATCGTCTAGAACGGGCTCGGGGGCTAGATTGTTCCAGTGAATCATCGGCAGCGGCCGGGGCGATCGCGTGCAGTAGCTCCGGAGTTACCTCTCTCCCGACCTCTTCTCTACCCTCTAACCCCCTTTTCCAGGGGGAACCGTCGGCGCGGGGAGAGGAGCTTGAGACGGAGGAATGGTGGAGATGACGAGCATCTTCCCTCATCGAGGATGCCCGGACCGGGCACCAGTCACCGCCCCGAAGCTTCCCTCCCCGCGCCGGGGAGGGATCGAGGGCGAGGTTCCCCGGACGTCACTCCGCTAGCGACCCGCCCGGTCCCGTCGCGCCCGGACCGATGTGGCGAGATCGGTCAGCGTCAGGGCGGTCATCTCCCAGCCAAGACAGGGATCGGTGATACTTTGCCCGTAGACAAGGCTCGCCCGGTCGACCAGGTCCTGGCGCCCCTCGACGAGGAAGCTTTCTAGCATCACGCCGACGATTCCGGCCTCGCCGTCGGCGACCTGGGTCGCGATCTCGCGCGCCACCAGCGGTTGGCGCCGAAAGTCCTTGCCGCTGTTGCCGTGGCTGGTGTCGATCATCAGCCGGGGTGGTAAGTCCGCCGCGCGGAGCGCCTGGAGCGCCCGGGCGACGCTCGCGGCATCGTAGTTCGGGCCGCTTCGCCCACCCCGCAGGATGACGTGGCAGTCCGGATTTCCCTTCGTCGTGACGATCGCCGCGAGCCCCTGCTCGGTCACCCCGAGGAACCTGTGCGGATGGCGGGCCGCCCGAACGGCATCGACCGCGATTTGCACGCTACCATCGGTGCCATTCTTGAACCCGACCGGCATCGAAAGTCCGGACGCCAGCTCGCGGTGGACCTGACTTTCGGTCGTGCGCGCGCCGATCGCGCCCCAGGTGACGACGTCGGAGAAGAACTGCGGTGAGATCGGGTCGAGAAACTCGCAGCCGGCGGCAAGTCCCAGCTCGGCCAGATCGAGAAGCAGGCGCCGCGCCTCGCCCAGTCCCTCGTTGACCGCGAAGCTGTCGTCGAGGTGGGGGTCGTTGATGAAGCCTTTCCAGCCGACCGTCGTACGCGGCTTCTCGAAGTAGACGCGCATGACGACCTGGAGATCCTCGGCAAGCTGATCGGCCAGCGCCTTGAGCCGCCGGGCGTAGTCGAGTCCGGCGACCGGATCGTGGATCGAGCAGGGACCGACGATGACGACCAGTCGATTGTCCTCGCCATCCAGGATGCGCGCCACGTCATCGCGCGTCTGGCTGACCCGTCGCGATGCCTCGTCGCCGAGCGGCAGCTTTTCGAGGAGCCGCGCCGGGGTGATCAGCGCACGGATGCTTTCGACGCGCAGGTCCCGCGTTCTCATGGTCTTGTCTTTACTCCATTCGGGTCGGCCGGGTGGACGGGACACCGCGCGTCCCGAGCGTGGGAACGAGTATAGCGCGACGGCGCCAGGTTGTCGCGGGTCAGGAAGCGGTCGCCAGCGCCGCGAGCCGGGCGGCGAGGCCGGTGTAGGTCGCGGGGGTGAGCG
>JBOGTX010000453.1:0-4646 GCA_050695695.1 Chloroflexota bacterium | reverse complement strand
AGATGGAGAGGGGCAGGGGGCGAGGCCAGCGGACCGGTTACGAAGTAGGCGACCGATGAAGCCTAGTAGCGGCGGCGGTTGCCACCGTCTCGGCTGTCGTAGGAGGAGCCGCCTCGCCCGGACGAGGATCCGCCGTAGCTACGTTCGCGCGGCGTAAAGCAATCGCTGCAGTAGACCGGACGGTCCAGCCGGGGCTCGAAGGGAACCTGGCAGGCTTTGCCACAGGTGGCACAGACGGCCGGGTACATTTGCCGGTCGGAACGCGAGTAATCGCTCGAGCCGCCGGAGGAGCCATTCCGCTGCATTTTGCGCGCGGCACGGCATTCCGGGCAACGACCCGGTTCGTTCGTGAAACCCTTCTCGGCATAGAAGGATTGCTCACTCTCGGTGAACACGAACGACGTTCCACAGTCGCGACAGGTAAGGGTTTTATCAGACAAAGAGGGTAAATCTCCCATTGGGCAATGTTGGCGGAGCAGTCGATCCCCGCGAGCTGGGGCAAGAGGCTCGAGAGGGATTAAAACTCGCGAACAGCGTGCAACAGGCCGAGGAAAACAGCAATTATCGCCACGGTCACAGTATACGTCACCGCCGAAGAAAATACAAGCCCCTCTCGTTCGTCATTCAAATCCCAAACTTGACGCCGGGGCGCCCCGGCGGCTATAATTCTACATACCATGCGAGGGCGGTTAGCTCAGTTGGTTAGAGCGCCACGTTGACATCGTGGAGGTCACTGGTTCGAGTCCAGTATCGCCCACCCCGAGATCGAATCCCGACGCCATTCGGCGTCGGGATTTTTTAATATCCGCCGCGCCGCGATCTGGCCACCGGTCAGTCGCGGTCGAGGGCGGTGGGCGCGGACTGCCAGCCGGCCCTCGACCGCGCGTCGACGATGGCGCGGCGTAAGTCGTTGAGCCGAAAGGGCTTGGCCAGGATCACGTCGACCTGGGCGCGCTGATCCGCATCGGTGGTGTAATCTCCCCAGCCGGTACATAGAACGATTGCCAGGCCGGGCTGGCGCCGACGGAGCTGCTCGGCCAGCTTCCAGCCGTTCATCACCGGCATGCTTAAATCGACGATCGCGACGTCGAGCGATTCGCGCTCGACGACGGCAATCGCTTCCCGAGGGTCGAACGCCGCGACGACGCGGTGTCCATCGACTTCGAGGAGGCTCCGGAGCATCGCCGTAAATCGGACTTCGTTGTCCACCACCAGAATGCGCAGCCCGGCATCGGCCGGGCAGGTCGCTCGGCTCACATCCGGGCCAGGGGACGATGGAGCGCTTCGCGTCCGATCGGGTCCAGCCAATTGCGCCTCCCCGCTTCCGGCAATCAGGGCGGTTTACCGAATATCCGGGAGCGCGATGACGCGCCCCACCACTTCGACGATTTCCGATGGCTCGGCGGGCCAGTGGACGAAATCGTCGGCTCCCAGGCGAAGGCATTCGATGATCTCGGTTTCCCGGTCCCGGTCGGCCAGCACGACCGTTCGGACGGCGGTGTGGGTTCGACGCAGCGCGGCGACGATCTTCGACGGCGCCAGCTCCGCGCTCAGCCCGGCGTCCAGCAGCAAGACCCCGGATTCGTCGAGCGGCCGATGGCGACGATTCGCCGCGAGGTGCAACAGCTCACGGGCCGTCGCGCACGGGTACACGTGGTAACCGGCCCGCTCAAGCGTGCTCGAGAGGCGAACCCGCCGCCATTCATCCGAGGAGGCACAGATCACTTCGAGGTCAGATCCCATCGAGATCGAGGCTCGTTCATTCATCATTCGACCATCACAGACTTGCGAGCAAGCCCAAAATTGCTCCACCCAGGCTGACGAAGTCGCCAACACTCGCCAGTCGACGGAACCCTCCAGGTAGGGTCACGATGTATTGATCCTCCAATGGCGCTAGCAGCGCCGGGCGCCGAGCGTCGACGAGGCGGTCCTTGGAGCCTGGATCGAGCTGGCCCGGGACAACGCTCGTGACTTTCGATTCGCTGGCGAAGAATCGGGCCGGCGCGGGCATGGTGCCCCCGTTCGCGAGGATGACCGCGACATTGAGCGAGACGCCCACGGCGATCACCCGCGCCCAGGGGAAGCCGAGATTGAGCGCGATGAACAGGCCAACCGGCACGTACGAGGCCGGCAACCACCAGGTCAGGCCCGGCGCGCCGCTGGCCTGGTGCGACAGCCAGTGAGTCCAGACCAGTTGCGGGATCAACGCTAAAAGCAACAACCACGGCGCGCGCGGTAGGACCGGTGACACCCGCGAGGGTTGCCGTCGCCACGTCGCGGCAAGGATGACAAGCAAGCCAAGCGCGGTGGCGACGGCAAGGAACGGGACGATCATCGCGGATTCCCGCGGCGTTCGAGCGCGGACGCCTGAACCGCGGGATCGGGGGCGTTTCCGCCACCCTGAAGGGCGAGCAGCGGCGCGAGCGCGCGGGCTCGGCCTTCAGGAAGGCGGAAGGGGCGTACCAACACCGCGGTAACGCTTCAGAACGGAAGGGTCGCGTCGGCCAGCGCGGCCGCGAGAAGAGCGGCGATGATCAGGGCGAACACGGCATACTGAAACAGGCGAGCGCGCATGAGGGGCCTCCAGCATCGGGCCTGATGCCCGTCGTACTCCGGTGCGAGCGGCACGTCCAACTCGACCGTGCGCCCACCAGCATAGCGGGAGGATTTACAATGCACTTACAACGCCATCGCGCCGCGGGCTCGCTAGCTCAGACCGTGGGGTTTAGCGGCTGGCCGGACTACTCTCGATCAGCTCGCGGTAGAGCTCCTCGACATCCTCGTTTGGCTCCGTGTCGAGCTCGTCCCGCGCCACCCGGGTATACAGCCACATCTGAGACTCGACGGCCTGTCGGTCGCCTGCCGCGTGGTACAGGCGCATCAGGTCGGCGTGCGCCGATTCGAGCGTCGGGTCGACGTTGAGGGCAAGCTCGCGGCAGCGAATCGCCTGCTGAAGGACGCCGTGTCGGGCGTACCGGTCGGCGAGCGTTCCCAGGGTCCGCAGGTAAACCGCCATCCAGTAGCGGCGAATTGGCTCGATCCACTCGGCATTGAGCCCGGCGAGCAGCTCGCCGCGAAAGAGCTCGGGCACCGTCGACGGGAGCTTGCCGCGCCGACCGCGAAGCTCCTCGGACAGCAATGCCAGGCGCCGCGTCTCGACGCTGATCTCAATGCCAACGCCAGCGGTGCGAAAATGAAACTGACCGGAGGGCTCCCGATTGATGATCGCGTCGCCGGCCACGCCAAGCAGACTGGCCAGCGCCGACCTCAAGTTGGAGACCGTCACCTGCAGGAGCTTCAATCCACCGGTCTGGTCGCGGTCGGGGAAGAGATCGGCCAGCGTCTGATCGCGGCTGAATCCGTCGGGGTGAAGCGCGCCGTACCAGAACAGCTCGATGGCCTTGTGGCGCAGGCCGTAGGGCCATTCGGACGGGTGGCCGTCGACGATCAGTCGGGGCGACCCGAAGAGGCGAACCTCGACCTGGCGGCCGGAGCGATTGCTCGGTCGATCGATCGCGGCAACCGCGTGGATCAGCCGCGGCGCCGTGGGGTCGGCCGCGGCGAGCTTGAGCAACGCCATCAGCGACGCGTCCGGATAGTGGCAGCTCAGGCTGCCCAGAACCGTCTGGACCGGTTGAAGCACCCACAAACCAACCGCGGGCATTGCCCGCCCGGGGTGTCGTTCGAGAAAAGTCCCGATGACTTGCTCGGCGGCGACCTCGTCCCCTTGCAACCGGCGCGCCTGCGCCTCCAGCAAGACCGCCTGCCAGGTATCCTGAATCCCTCCGACCGTGCCTCGCACGTCCTGGGCGAGGCGGAACCTGTCCGAGGCGTCGGAAAACTCGGAGCGATGGAGATCGAAGACGCCCCGAGCGATCAGGCGGTCGTAGCGCGACGCTTCGCTCGGCAGGCGCTCCAGCCGGGTCAGAGTCGCTTCGGCTTCGGCCAGCAAGCCAAGGAAGCAACAGCACATGGCGAGGCCAGCGAGGGCGCGGCTCAGGCAACCATCGCGGTCGGGACCACGAACCATTCCCGCGATCTGGCGATAGCGCTTCGCCGCGCCGCGAAAATCTTGAACGTCGGCCAGCGCGTGGGCGGCCTGCAGCGTCAACAGCATCTGCTCGCGCGGCGGGACGAACGGCTCGCGCAATGACTGCTCGAGGAAGCCAAGCGTCCGAATGAACTCGCCGCGGCAACGCGCAACGCCTGCCTGGGCGTTCCAGATCGTTGCCCGCTGGGCGACGTCGGCCGGGGTATCCGCCAGGGCGAGCGCGGCGCTCAGGTGCTGGTCGGCCGCCGCGTAATCTCCTTGCCAGACCATGAATGTGCCGAGGATGTGATGCAGGGTCACCCGCTCCGCGCGCGTCGTCGCCGGACTCTGCTCGGCCAGCGTCAATCCGCACTCGGCGGTGTGCATAGCGGACGCGTGATCGTCCAGAAACCACTCGACCATCGCGACGCGGCCGAGCATGCTGGCGGTGACTGGCGAGTCGCACCAGGATTCGCGACGAATCCGGTCGAGGGCGGCCTTCATCGAGTGGTAACTGGCGTGGGCCTTCTCGGTCTGGCCAAGGGCAATGCGCGCGCGCGCGAGGATGTAGTGACTCCAGAATCGCAGGCGCGGATCGTCGAGCCGGGGATCGAAG
>JBOGTX010000452.1:0-2052 GCA_050695695.1 Chloroflexota bacterium | reverse complement strand
CCGCGATGCCCGCCGGGCCCGCGACGACGTTGGTCCCCGGACACGTCTCGGCGACGTAGGCTGTGATCCGGGCCTGGTCCAACTCCATGCTCCTTGGAAAAGCGCTCCGAAAGGCCGAGGGAATTCTAGCAAGCCGCGGACTGCGTTTGTCAATGCCGAAAAAGCCTGGCGAGCGAGATCCGCGATTCCCCAAATGCCTCGGGCGCGAGGGACCGGAAGCGCGCCGGGAGCACCAGCGGCAGCGACCAATTCTCACGCGGCGATAAGGCGGATTGCCGGCTTTCTGGTGGGACCTTATACTGTTGGTAACACTGGGGGAGTCAGGTGGCCAGCGTCAAGACGGCGATCTCGATCGACGAGGAGTTGTTTACCAAAGCAGAGGCGGTCGCCCACGAGATGGGTGTTTCCCGAAGCGAGGTATTCGCGCGCGCGCTCGAGGAGTACCTGCGGCGCCACGAGAGTAGGGATCTTCTCGCGCGAGTGAACGAAGCGCTCGAAAACGACGCGCAAGTCGAAGAGCGCGACACCACCTGGCGCATGCGCCGCCTTCACCGGAAGGCGCTCGACCACGAATGACGACGGAGCGCGACGTTCCGATTCGACAGGGCGACGTCTACTGGATCGATGTGGGTGATCCGACCGGATCCGAACCCGCGTATCGCCGCCCCTACGTCGTCATCCAGAACGATGTCCTCAATCAGAGCCGGCTCCGGACGGTGGTCGTGTGCGCGGTGACCTCGAACCTGCGCCGGGCCGCGATCCCCGGAAACGTCAGCCTGGAGCCCGGTGAAGGCGGTCTTCCCCGGCCGAGCGTGGTGAACGTGACGCAGATCTATACCGTCGATAAGTCGAACCTCGAGGAGCCAGTCGGGGCGTTGTCGCCACGGCGGCTGCGCCAGATCCTGGACGGAATCGCTTTGGTGCTCGAACCGCGCGAACCTGCCTGACGCGCGGCGTGAACGCGTGACAAATGACGCGAAGACGTGAGGCGCTGACCTCGGCCACGCGAGCACTTCTCCATCACGCCTCACGCCTCACGCCTCACGCCTGACGCCCGCGTTATTCCTTTCGATTGCGCCGCGAACCTGATAGGATAAAAGTACATCGTCAAACTCAAGAAACGGGGCAAGAACATGAGCGAGAGTGGATACGTCAATCCTGACGTGCTGGTCAGCACCGCGTGGGTGGCCGAGCACCTGGATGATCCGAACGTCCGGATCGTGGAGTCAGATGAGGACGTGCTGCTGTACGACGTCGGCCACGTTCCCGGGGCGGTCAAGGTCGACTGGCACGCCGACCTGCAGGATCCGGTCGTGCGTGACTTCATTGGACCGGAGCGGTTCGCCGCCCTGATGGAGCGCGTTGGGATCCGACCGGAGACGACCGTGGTGTTCTACGGCGACAAGAATAACTGGTGGGCGGCGTACGCCTACTGGTTCTTCAAGCTGAACGGGCACGGACCGGCCAGGCTGATGAACGGCGGACGCCAGAAGTGGATCGCCGAGCAGCGGCCCTTGAGCCAGGAGGTTCCGAGCTACGCCCGGACGCGGTATCCGGTTCCCACCGCGCATCCGGAGATCCGGGCGTTCCAGCCGGAGGTGATCGAGTTCATTGGCGGTCGTGCCACGAGTGGCCTGCCGGCCGGGCGCGCGCTGGTGGACGTTCGCTCGCCCAAGGAGTTCTCCGGCGAGCTGCTGCACATGGCCGACTATCCCCAGGAGGGCACGCTGCGTGGTGGCCACATTCCGGGCGCGGCCTCGATTCCCTGGAGCCAGGCCGCCAATTCCGACGGCACTTTCAAGTCGGCGGCGGAGCTGCGCGAGCTATACGCCGGAAAAGGGGCGACGCCCGACCGGGACGTCGTCGTCTACTGCCGAATCGGCGAGCGCTCGGCGCACACCTGGTTCGTCCTCCACGAGCTGCTCGGCTATCCGCGGGTCCGCAACTACGACGGCTCCTGGACCGAGTGGGGGAACAGCGTCCGTCTGCCGATCGAGAAGTAAGAGTAGGTGGGCCAGGGCAGTGGGAGGGGAGATTCGCGGAGCAAATCTC
>JBOGTX010000451.1:0-2238 GCA_050695695.1 Chloroflexota bacterium | reverse complement strand
AAGTGTCGCCATGAGTCCCTCCCGATTATCCTTTGAGGCCGGTCAAAACCGTGCCCTGGATGAAGGTGCGCTGGGCGAAGAAGAAGACGACCAGACAGGGGATCATCGCCATTACCGACGCGGCCATCATCTGGTTCCAGGGCGTCGAGCCGTGCTCGGTGAGGAAGAAGTTGAGACCGACCGGAATCGTGTACTTCGTCATCGTGTTCAGGTAGATCAAAGGTCCTTCGAAGGCATTCCAGCTATTGAAGAAAGCGAAGATCGCCACCGTCGCCAGGGCTGGCTTGGAGAGAGGCAGAATGATGCGCCAGTAGATGCCGGTGTAGCCGCTCCCGTCGATCTTGGCGGCGTCGTCGAGCTCCAGCGGTATGGTCATGTAGAACTGGCGCAGCAAGAAGACCGAGAACGCGTCGGCGAAATAGGTCGGCACGATCAGCGGATTATAAGTATCCAGCCATCCCAGCCCTTTGAAGATCAGATAGGTGGGGACGAGAATCACTTCGGCCGGGAGCATCATTGTGCTGAGCAGGATGAGGAACAGCACATCCCGTCCACGCGCCCGAAGCCGAGCGAAGGCGAAGGCGACGAGCGAGGACGACCCGACGGTGCCGAGCACGACCAGCAGGGTGATGTGAGCGCTGTTCACCGCGTAAATCAGAAATGGCACGGTCTGGGTCGCCTGCACGTACGTCGAGAGAATGATCTGCGAGGGAATCCACCGGACCGGTACCAGGAAGACCTCGCCGTTGGACTTGACCGACGTTGAGAGCATCCAGGCGAAAGGAATGAGCGTGACGATCGCCCCGACCGTCATGATGAATGTCGAGATCCCAAGCTGCGCGGTGTGTCGGACGCTTCGTCGCCCCAGGAGCGCGAGCGCGCCGGTCGCCGCCGATACGTCACTCGCCATCAGATCCCTCCATCGCCCCGGCCGCCTTCGTAGTAAACCCAGTAGGGTGAGGAGCGGAGGACCAGGAGGCTCAGGGCCAGAATGATGAAGAACATGAGCCAGGCGAGCGCCGAGGCATAGCCCATCTTGAAGTACCGGAAGGCGTTATTGTAGAGGTACAAACCGTAGAAGAGACTGGCGTTCGCCGGTCCGCCGTTGGTCATGACGTAGGCGGGCGTGAAGATCTGGAACGAGGCGATCACGCCGATGATTGCGTTGAAGAAGATGATCGGCGTGATCATCGGGATCGTCACATGGGTGAATTTGGACCATGGACCGGCGCCGTCGAGCTCGGCTGCCTCGTAGAGGTGTTGCGGAATGCCCTGGAGTCCGGCGAGGTAAATGATCATGGGCGCGCCGATCGTCCAGAGGCTCATGAGGATGAACGACGGGATTACCCAGGACTCGCTGAAGAGCCACTTCGGCCCGGTGACCCCAACCAGAGCGAGCGCGTTATTGAGGATCCCGAAGTCCGGGTTCAGGATCCACATCCAGAGCAGCGCGACCGGAACGCCGGCGATCACCGCCGGCATGTAGTAGATCGTGCGAAACCCCGCGATGCCTCGAACCTGTTGATTCATCAGCAGCGCGAGCGCGAGCGCCGAGATCAGCCCGAGGGGAATCGCGCCCAGCGAGTAGAGGCCGGTGACTTTCAGGGACTGCCAGACCAGATCGTCGGCGGTGAGCATCTGAACGTAATTATCAAGACCGGCGAACGACGGCGGCGTGATGATGTCGTAGTCGGCGAAGCTGAGCACGAACGAGATGATCATCGGGCCGGCGATCCAGATGACGAATCCGATCAGCCACGGACTGGCGAAGAGGTAAAAGGCGAGCTCTTCGCGGCGGGCGAGCGAGCCCCGACGCGAAGAGCCCTCCGCGTTCGCGACCCGAGCCACGATCAGCCCATTCCTTTGGTGGTTTCGGCGATCTGCTGGTCGACTTTCGACTTCATGGCGGCGATCGCGGCGGTCGCCGATAGCTGACCAAGGTAGGCTTTGTCGATCTGCGGCTGAACTCCCTGGTCGTTGATCGGCGAGAAGTTCACCGTGAAGTTATCCGGGGTGACGAACTCGACCGGTACCCCGTTGACCGCGACGCCAAGCTGGTCCGCGACCTTCGGCACCTTGTCCTTCCAGGTCTCGATCCACTGCTGGCCAAGCGACTGGTGGCTGGGGACCGGACCGTAGGACATCGGATAGATCTTCTCGCCGTCCACGCTGACCATGTGCTTCATGAATTCCCAGGAACCCGGCGGATTTGCCGCTTTCGCGAACATCGAATATTCG
>JBOGTX010000450.1:0-7315 GCA_050695695.1 Chloroflexota bacterium | reverse complement strand
CCTCTGGCCCGAGCACCACGCCGAACCCTACGGCTCATTCGACAAAGACACAGTGGAGAACGACCTGAATGACCAGGTGTGCAGTGGGGTGATGACCCTCGCGGCCGTCCAGCACGACGTTTGCCGTGTCTGGACGCGGACTCTCGGGTGGGCCATGTAGGACTCGAACCTACAACCAGACGATTAAGAGTCGCCTGCTCTACCAGTTGAGCTAATGGCCCGAGCATAGAAAAGCAGTCCACCAAGGACTGCCAGGCACTCACAAGTATAAGTCGGGTCGCCCCGGAAGTCAAGGCGCAGCCAGGCCGCCAGGCCCCACCATCGCGGCGTGGTTGGCGGCGGCGAGAAGCTCCGCGCCAACCGAAAGGGGTCGATTCAGGAGGATGGCAGGATCCGGGTGCGACTTCCCTCGATCAGGACGCGGCCGGCGGCGATCAGGCGAATCGCCTCGGGCAGCGCCTGGTGCTCCTCGACGAGAATTCGGTCGGAGAGCGACTCCTCGGTGTCACCCTCGAGCACCGGCACGGTGCGCTGAAGGACGATCGGCCCACCGTCGACCTGACTGGTGACGAAGTGGACCGTACAGCCGGTGACCTTGACGCCGTGACGGAGCGCGTCTGCCTGAGCGTGAAGGGTATTCCCAAAGGCCGGCAGCAGCGACGGATGAATGTTGACGACCCGATTGGCGAACGCGTCGAGCAGCGTCACGCCGAGCACCGGCACGTATCCAGCCAGGACCACCAGCTCGACTCGGCACTCGCGCAGGAATCCGACAATCGCCCGCTCTTGCACCGCTCGATCCGGAAACTCGGTCCGCGGAAAGACCGACGCCGGCACGTTCGCGTGCCGCGCCCGATCGATCGCCGGAGCGTTGCGCCGGTTGCTCGCGACGGCGACGACGTCGGCGGGCAATCGGCCGGCCGCGGCCGCGTCAAGCAGCGCCTGAAGATTCGTCCCGCGCCCGGATGCCAGCACGCCGATTCGAAGGACGTCGGTGGGCGGCAGCGGCCGGACCGGCGCGGTCAGGGTTGCCGAGGCCGCGCTCATGCCGGCGCCGCCTTCGCCGCGCGGTGCTCGGCCATGGCCTGCTCGAACGCGTACTTGTCGAGGTCGAGCTGGACCGGCACCGGGTAGTTACCGGTGAGACAGCCGTGGCACAGGCTGGAACCGGGTATCTTCACGGCCCGGACCAGGCCCTCCAGGCTCAGGTAGCCGAGCGAGTCGGCTCCAAGGTCCGCGCAGATTTCCGGCACATTCAACTGCGCGGCGATCAACTCGCTCCGTCGCGCCATGTCGACGCCAAGGTAGCAGGGGTGTTTGATCGGCGGCGTGTGAATGCGGAGATGGACCTCGCGCGCCCCGGCGTCGCGCAGCAGCTTCACCAGCGGCCGGGTCGTATTGCCCCGGACGATCGAATCGTCTACCACGACGACCCGCTGCCCGGCCAGAACCTCCGGTAGCGGATTCAGCTTGAGATGGATGCCGATCTCGCGCAGACGCTGGTCCGGCTGAATGAACGTCCGGCCGATGTATCGGTTCTTGACCAGCCCCTCGCGATAGGGAATTCCCGACTCCTCGGCGTAGCCGATGCCTCCGGGCACCGCCGAATCCGGGACCGCGATCACGATATCCGCGTCGGCCGGGCATTCCCGCGCGAGCTCACGCCCCATCTCGTAGCGGGCCTGATACACCAGCCGATTATTGATGACGCTGTCCGGGCGGGCAAAGTAGGTGTACTCGAAAAGGCAGGTTGCCTGCCGGGTCGACGGCACCCCGGGCAGGCTCTCGATGCCTCGCTCGTCGATCTGGATGATCTCGCCCGGCCCGACCTCGCGGATGTATTCCGCGCCAACCGTCGCGAGCGCACACGACTCCGACGCGACGATCCACGCCGAGTTCAGCCGACCCAGGCAGAGCGGCCGAACGCCCAGAGGATCGCGAATCGCGAGCAATTGGTCCTTCGTCGCGACGACGAGACTATACGAGCCCTGAAAGCGCGCCGCGGCCCGACGAACCCGGTCCACCAGATTTTGTCCCGGCCCTTCGCAGAAGAGCCGCGCGATCACCTCGGTATCGGTCGTGGTCCGCAACTGGCAGCCCTGCTCGGCGAGCTCCTCGCGGAGAATCGCGGCATTGACCAGATTGCCATTGTGGGCAACCGCGAGCTCGCACGACGAGCTCCGCGCGACGATCGGCTGAGCATTGAAAATCTTCGAGCTGCCGGTCGTCGAATAGCGGGTGTGACCAATCGCGATGTGACCGCGCAGTCCGAGGAGGTCCTCCTCGGTGAACACCTGAGCGACCAGCCCCATGCGCATGTGCGCGGTCAGGCGTTCGCCGTCGGCGGTGACGATGCCCGCGCTCTCTTGACCGCGGTGTTGCAGCGCGTAGAGGCCAAAGAACGTGATCCGCGCGACGTCCTCGCCGGGTCCGTAGATGCCAAACACCCCACAGGCCTCGTGACACGCGTCGTGCAGCTCGTCATGCTCGAGATCGCTCATCCGTCCCCTCCACCCGTCGGTTCGTCACGCCGTTCAGCTCGTGCCAATCCAGGATCAGAGGTTAACCCCCGTCCGGAGCGGGCACCAGGGTCGTCCACGCGCTTCGCAGGTCGTCCAGATCGAACGCGAGCCAGCCGTCGATCGCCAGTCGATCACCACCCACCGTCCCAAGAACCTCGGCTGGCACGCCAGTTTCGCTCGCGCGGGCCAACAATGCCTCGACGTCGGCCGCGCCGACGCCCACGATGATCCGCGATTGGCCCTCGTTGAACAACCAGCGATCCGGGTCTCCACTTGCCGACGGGGCAATGACACAGCCAATCCCCCCCAGCAGGCAACACTCGGCCAGCGCGACGCCGATTCCACCGTCGCTCACGTCGTGGGCCGAGCGAATCCAGCCGCGGCGGATTGCTTCTCGGCAAAGGCCCTGCACCCCACGCTCGGCATCCAGGTCGATCGGCGGCACCGGCCCCACGACGTAGCCGCGCGAGGCCAGATAGGCGCTCCCACCCAGTCCGCAACCAGCGTCCGATCCGAGCAGGATGACCCGATCGCCGACCGATGCGAATCCCGATCGGGTCCGTTGGCGGGCATCGTCGAGCAGACCGAGCATTCCCACCGTCGGCGTCGGGTAGATCGCCCGGCCGTTCGATTCGTTGTACAAGCTGACATTGCCACTGACGATCGGCGTCTCCAGGGCCCGACACGCCTCGCTCATCCCGCGGATCGCCTGCTCGAGCTGATAATAGGCCTCGGGCTTCTCCGGGTTTCCGAAGTTCAGGCAGTCGGTCGCCGCGATCGGCTCGCCACCAGCGCAGACCACGTTGCGCGCGGCCTCGGCAACCGCGATCGCCCCGCCGACGTAGGGATCGAGGTAACAGTACCGCCCGTTCCCGTCGGTCGTCAGCGCGATCGCCCGGTTCGTCCCCTTCAGGCGAAGCACCGCCGCGTCGGACTGCCCCGGCCCTTCCAGGGTGTTGGTCTGGACCGACCAGTCGTAGCGACGGAAGATCTCGGCCTTGCTGGCCACGTCGGGAAACCGCAGCACGCGCAAGAGCGCCTGGCCCGGATCGAGCCCATCCGGCGGAATCGACGGCGGCGCCTCGTCGAGCCAGGACGGACGCCGTCCCTCGCGCCGGTACGATGGTGCCTCGGCGAGGAGCTCGGCCGGCACCTCGGCAACGATCCGATCTCCCTCCCGAATCCGGATTTGCTCGTCCTCGGTCACCCGTCCGATCACGTCGGCGTGCAGCTCCCAGCGTCGGAAGATCGCCTGAACGTCCGCGACATGCTCGGGGCGCACCACCACGAGCATCCGCTCCTGCGATTCCGACAGCATGACCTCGTAGGGAGTCATGCCGGTCGCCCGGCGCGCCACCTTCTCGACGTCGATCTCGACGCCACTCTGCCCGTTGCTCGCCGCCTCGACCACGGCGCTGGTGATCCCGGCCGCGCCCAGGTCCTGCATGCCGACGATGACGCCAGTTCGGTGCAGCTCGAGACACGCTTCGATCAGCAGCTTTTCGAGGAATGGATTGCCGACCTGAACCGTCGGCCGCTGCTCGTCAGAGGTCTCGCTCAGCTCGCGTGATGCCAGACCCGAGCAGCCGTGAATGCCGTCGCGCCCGGTATCCGCGCCGACCAGGAGCAGCAGGTTCCCCGCGCCGGTCGCCCGCGCCCGCACGACCCGATCGGCCGCGATCACCCCGACCGCCATCGCGTTCACCAGTGGATTCTCCTGGTAGGCGTCGGCGAAAGCGATCTCGCCGCCAACCGTCGGCACGCCCAACGAGTTGCCGTAGTGCGCGATGCCCGCCACCACGCCGTCCAGCAGATAGCGCGTGCGCGGGTGGTCGAGACTTCCGAAGCGAAGGGAATCCAGAATCGCGATTGGGCGCGCGCCCATCGTGAAGATATCGCGAATGATGCCGCCAACCCCGGTTGCCGCCCCCTGGAAAGGCTCGACCGCGCTCGGGTGATTGTGGCTCTCGATCTTCATCACGATGGCCAGACCGTCGCCAACGTCCACGACCCCGGCGTTCTCGCCCGGCCCCTGAATGACCCGAGGCCCGGTCGTCGGAAAAAGGCGCAGGAGCGGACGCGAGTTCTTGTAGCCGCAGTGTTCGCTCCACATCGCGCCGAACATGCCCAGCTCGAGCCCGTTGGGAACGCGTCCAAGCCGCTCCACGATCAGGCGATACTCGTCGCGGCTGATCGCGATCTCGTCGAGGGTGGCCTGATCGATGGCGAGCGCGTCCAGCAGGAGATCGGTCACGCGCCACCCCGCCCAGCCAGAACCGGCGGATTGGGAGCCCTGGATTGGAGGATCGAGCGGAAGATCCCCAGGCCATCGGTGCCGCCCAGGTCGGCCTCCGAGCAGCGCTCGGGATGCGGCATCAGGCCGAAAACGTTGCGCCGCTCGTTGCAGATCCCGGCGATCGCCTCGACCGAGCCGTTCGGGTTGGACGACGCATCAACCGTCCCATCCGCGGCGCAATACCGGAGCACGACCTGTCGGCGCTCGTTCAGCTGCTGGAGGGTCCGGTCGCCGGCGTAGTATCGGCCTTCGCCGTGGGCGATTGGCATACGCAAAACCTGGCCCGACCGCGCCGCGCCGGTGAACGGAGTGTCGGATCGCTCGACGCGCAGGTGGGTCCAGGCGCAGCGAAATTGCAGGGAATCGTTGGGCAGCAGCGCACCGGGCAAGAGGCCAGCTTCGCACAACACCTGGAAGCCGTTGCAGATGCCGAGGACCAATCCGCCCGCCTCGGCAAAACGCGCGACCGCGGACATCACCGGCGCGAAGCGCGCGATGGCTCCGGCCCGCAAATAGTCGCCGTAGGAGAAACCACCCGGGAGAACGACGCAATCGACCGAGGGAAGCTGGGTAGCCGCGTGCCACACGTATTCGACCGACGCGCCAAGAACGCGATCGAGGACGTGGTAGGTATCTGCCTCGCAGTTCGATCCGGGAAAAACGACGATGCCAAAGCGCAACCGACATCCCCCCGACCTGTTCGCAGAGCTATTGTACCACAGGGCCGCGCGGGGAATCCAGGAGCCGAGGTGCCCCCGCCCCGCGAGGAGGGCGCCAATCGGCATCGCTCGACCTGACCAGGAGTAGCTCTCCTCGCCGCTTCGCCTCTCCGAGATAGCCGAGTCCAACCATCTCGCGATGGAATTCTGCTGGCGTCAAGCAGTGTAAGTCCAGGCTGATCCCTCGCCCCCCGCCTCACGCCAGAGCCCATACAGGTCGACGTCTCGAGCCATGAGCCGCTGCCGCGCGAAGCCCTGCGAAATCACCACCACGTCGTAGTCGCTTCCGGTCGCGGCTGTCCCCCGTGCATGCGACCCGAACAGGTAGATGCGTGCGCCTCGATAACGCGTCCGCACCGCACGCGCGAACCTCGCTAGCAGCCGCCAGTCGGTCTCGCCCGCCCGGGACGGTTCTGAAGTAGCTGTAGCGCCCATCTGTCCCTCGGTCGGACTGTTGTCCGGCCGTGGAAGAATTATAGCGTAGGGAGCTGGCGTGGCCGTCCGACGCGAGGCGATTCCCGCCGTTTCGATTGTCATTCTCCGTGCACGATGTAGTAAGCTATGGGCGCGCCAGCCGGCAACCTTCGCATTGGAATCCCGTTTGGGGTTCTCATCTAAATTCTCGAATTTTCGCGGGAGGACGCATGCCCTACGATCTGTTGCTCAAGGGCGGGACGGTCGTCGATCCGGCGCGCGGGCTGAACGCCGCGCGCGACGTCGCGATTCAGGGTGGCCGGATCGCCGCGGTCGAGCCAGCCATCTCGAGCGACCAGGCAGCGAAGGTCGTCGACGTGTCCGGGAAGTACGTCACGCCCGGCCTGGTGGATCTGCACGTCCACGCCTACTGGGGCTCGACCTACTGGGGCGTCGACGTCGATCCGGTCGCCGCCCGGACCGGGGTCATCACCTCGGTGGACGCCGGAAGCGCCGGCGCCTACAACTGGCGCGGTTTCCGCGAGTTCCACGTCGAGCGCCTGAAGTCCCGCCTGGTCGCCTACCTCAATATCAGCAGTATCGGCCTGACCCACCAGACCTACGAGCACGCGAACCTGTACTACGACGACGTGGACCTGGCGGTCGAGACGGCGGCGAAGAATCGCGACGTCATTATCGGGATCAAGGTCCGCCTCGACCAGAACACGATCGGCCACAACGGGATCGTTCCCATGGAGCGCGCTCGCGCTGCCGCCGACGCCCTGGGCCTGCCGATCATGGTCCACATCGGCGTCGCGCCCCCGCCGCTCAAGGAGATCATCCCGCGCATGCGGCCCGGCGACGTCCTGACCCACTGCTTCACCGGTCACACCAACCGCATTATCGACAAAGACGAGAAGATCCGCGACGACGTCAAGCGGGCCTGGGACAACGGCATCATCCTCGACGTCGGCCACGGCGGCGGCAGCTTCAGCTACCCGGTCGCCGAGGCCATGATCCGCCAGGGGCTGCTGCCCGACTGCATCAGCACCGACATCCACGTCGCCAGCATTCAGGGACCGATGTACGACATGCCGACGACGCTGTCGAAGTTCCTCAATCTCGGCTTGAGCCTGCCTGAGGTGATCGAGCGCGCCACGATCAACCCGGCCCGGGCGATCCACCGCGAGGAATCACTCGGCACGCTCGACGTCGGGCGCGAGGCCGATCTGGCGGTCTTCGAGCTCGTCGCGGGCGACCACGAGTTTAAAGACGTCAACCTGGTTGCCCGGCGCGGCAGCCAGCGACTCTTCTGCCGAATGGCGATCCGCGCCGGGGTGATCCTCGATCCCGAGGAAGAAGGA
>JBOGTX010000449.1:0-5252 GCA_050695695.1 Chloroflexota bacterium | reverse complement strand
TCGCAAGGCGCCCTTGGTCCTTCGGACCCCAGTCCTCGCCCGACGGATGGGTCACGAGCCACTCATGCAGCAGGGAACTAGCTGCCGTCCCGAGCGCGGACACAGCCTCAGGAGTCTCACGTCGACGAAGGAGCGCTATCAAATAGTCAACCGGATGGTCATCCCTTGGAACGAACACATCGTCTTGCACGATGCCATCAATGAGCTTCGACAGCCACGGCTCAAGACTCTTATCTTTGGTCCGAAAGAAAAACTCGTCGATAAGCGTCCGTCCATCCCGTTGGGAAACCGTGCTTGGCACGGACGGTATGGTCAAGGCGTCGCCTCCAGTAACTCCACCCCGTCAATGAACCTGGCTCGAAAAGGGGTAACGACGCATTCGCGCACACCTCTCTTCGGCTGGAAGGTTGAGTATTTCAGGTCGCGAGTGTATCCCCAGCGCGCCGTCGACGGCGCCGGGAGAAAGTAGGGATTACGAAACCCGTCGAGCGCGGTTGGTACGTGGCCGACGCAACCGATTCGGCTCCTGCGGAACGTCAGGACGCATGAGTCAACGTTTGGATTGACAAGCCCAAGCACCTGGCACACTCGCTCCATCGGTGTCCCCTTTGGCCATTTCCGTTGACGATCTTGGATCGGTGTTACAAATGCGACCGGAATCTGACCTCTCACCAACTCACTACCGTTGATTACCTTGCTGGCCATGTCGGCGCTAGAAAGGAATCTCCTGGACCATAGCCGCAAGCGGTCCCCGCCTTGCCCGAGAGCTGACACGTCCGTCCGGACCTGCCTGGCAACCATGTTCCGTAGAACGGTTTCCACCGTAATCAATCGGCAGCACTGGTCAGTTTCGCCGCCGCGCGGAACGCTTCGGCCTTGGCATAGCAGGATCTCCGCGGACCTCTCGACTACACCCGAGAGCCACTCACACACCCCAGGCGAAGCTAACTGGCCTTGGGCCGCTATTTCCTGAACCAAAAGCTTTAGCGCTCGTTTTGAACCGTCAGACTGGCCCAACGCGCTGTCGTTTGCCAGATTCTGGATCAGCGTCTTGCCATCGCTCGATTGGCGCATCGCAGACATCCATGACCGAACGACGTTTTCGTGTTCGCCCATGCCGTTTTCTTGAGCGAATCTTACCAGATCCACTTCCACTCCGCCTGGTTCACTGTCGCTCTGAATCGCGATCGATCAACGAAGGCCATCTCGTGCCCGCGTCATTGCCCTGGATTCAAGCTACTTCTCGACCTGGTCCGGCCCGAACAGCTCCTCGAAGGTCTTGGGGCGCTCCGGCAGAACCCTCGGGCGCTCGTTGTAGAACAGCGGGTGATCCTGCTCCTCGGCGGCGAGGACCGCGGTGTCGCGCTCGCGCTCGGCCTGGCGCGCGGGGTTGCTGTATTCGACCCAGATCCTAGGCGCGTCCTGGTCCTGGCCGCCGTGCGGCGTGTGGCGCTCCCGAACCGAGACGAGGACCGGCGCGTTGACGCTCTGCCCGACGATCACCGCCTGTCCCTTCGAGAGGGCGGGCAGCTCGTCGAGCACGTCGCGACTGGCGCCCTCCACCGCGGCGGCGACGTTGGATTGATCGATCGGGTTGACGATCCGGAGCATGATCTGGGTCATGCACTGGGAGAGGACGTCCTGGTCGAGCTTGCCGGGGCGCTGGCTGATCAGACCCACGCCCACGCCAAATTTCCGGCCCTCGGCGAGGATCGTCCGCAGGATGTCCGCGCTGACCACTCGGCCCACGCCGTCGCCGGACGGGGCGAAGTGGTGCGCCTCCTCGATCAACACGAACGCGGGATAGGGGACGTACAGCTCGTCGCCACGGTGGACGCGCGCCCGTTCGGTATCCTGGCGCGCCTGATAGAGGCGGCGCAGCAGCACCGCGACCACGACCTGCTGCTCGCGCTGGTCGACCTCGTCGAGCTGGAGAACAGTACACTGACCGGGCTGAAAAAGCGTGCGCAGGTCGAGATGGCGCGTCGCGTCGAGGATCTGGGCGTTGCGTACCAGTTGCTCGATCCGCCATTCGAGGGCTCCGGCGCTGCTCCGAAAGTCGGTCGCGTCGTCCTCTTCCCGCTTTTGGGTCGCGAACTTTTGGATCTCGCGAATCAAGTCTTCCGGTGCCCATTGATCGCCCTGCCCGGCTTCCTGGCCTTTGCGGCGGCTGAGCGCGCGGTGGGCGTGACCGAGCACATACTCCATGCGATCGGTCATGTCGATCAGTTGCCGCAAGTCGCCGAGGCGCAGGGTGGAAAACCGAACGTGGATGTCCTTTGGTCGCAGCACCCGGACGACCGGCTCGTAGCCATCGGTCCCGCGGAAGGCGGGGTGACGGGTCATCTCGGCCAGGGTGTCGTACTCGGCGTGCGGATCGACGATCAGGACGCAGGCGCGATTGTGTGGCTTCATCAGCTCTTCGATCATGACCGCGGCCAGGTAGCTTTTGCCCGAGCCGGTCGAGGCCACGATCGCCAGGTGGGTCGAGGTAAAGTCACGCGCCGCCAAACAGATCGGCACGGCGTCAAGTCCGCGACTGAGCAGCGAGCCGACGTGGACGGCGCCGATCTGATCGCCGGTCTGCTTGTTGAGCACGGTCGCGAGCGCCTCATCGGTCGCCAGGTAGATCGGCCAGCCGACCCTCGGGGAGATCCTCGGGTTGACGAAGGTGCCAAGGCGCTCGTCAAAGTAACCGAGCGTCCGCACGGTGATCTCGAAGAGCTCGGCATCGCCGTGATAGCCAAACAGGTCGGCCATCGACCGGGGCGCGACCGCCGGATCAGCCATGAACTCGTCGGGGTAGAGCCGGACCGGTCGCCGCCCGACGATCCGTCCATACATCGGACGCGACCGGGGGTCCTCGGGCACGACGTAGTAGACGAACTCGCCGTTCTTGAGGGTGTGTTCCACGTCGGGACTGATAAAGGCGTATTCCAGCGGTATCTCGCCCGGTCCCTTCGTGGTGCCGACTGGAGTCGCGAGAGTCATGTGTTACCTCACCTGGACCGTGGCTCGCCAACGGATGTTCTGGCGCGCGACCTCGAGCCGTCGCCGCTCGTCCGGGAAGCTCGCGATCAGTCGATCGATGACGTCGCAGAGCAGATCGGGCAGGGTTGGAAACGGGCGCGCCAGCAGTCGCGGGAAGTAGGAAAGGTGAAGCTGGCCATCGCCGTGATGGAACGCCATCACCCGATCGTCCGGTAGCAAATGGACCGGCGCGTCGACGCTCGCCGCCAGGCGAGGTGTTCCTTGATCGTAGATCGCCTGCTCCCCCTGCCCGTTGACCGAGCCGACGATCGCGACGCCGATCAGCGTCGCCGTCTCCGCCAGGTAATCGGGGCTGAAGACCGGTAGCTCCTGAGGCGTGCTCAATCGGGGCCCCAGCGCGCCAAACTCCGGGTTCACCAACTGGGTGGTATAGATCACCCCGATCAGAGCCTCGCGCTGGTCGATTGGAATCTCGACGAACCGCGCGAAGGCGTGGTCAAGCTGGGTTGGCGGCCGCGGGATTTCCGCGGGCCCGTACACCTGGACGACGTAATCGGCGTGATCGTGAGAGCCGACGACCCGACCAATCTCCATCTCAACTCACACTCGGCGGCGTCGTTTGCTCGCCGCCTTGGGAACGATTTGCAGCGGGATTCCCTGCCGCCCGGCAAAGTCTTGCAGAATTCGGTAGAAGCGCTCCCGATCGCGAACGCTCAAGACCGCGCAAGCGTCCGCGGTCTCGATGCAGTACGGGTAGCCATTTCCGACGATCACCTCGGCGCGGACGACGTCGACGACGTGGTCAAGTAGCCCGTCGCGGAGGATCCAGCGGGGAAAATCGAGACGCGCCGGCGCGGTGAGGCCGTTCGTCTTCAGGTAAACGAAGCAGATCTCGCGGGAGTAGTCGAGGACAGCCTCACCCGCCACCCGGTACCGGTCCAGCACGTCGCCGCGGGCGCAGACCAGCGCGCGGGTGCGGTCGCCCCAGGCCATGCGGTTGGCGAGCAGGCGGCTATCCGGAACCCGCTGCGGACGCGGCAGGTTGCCGATCACCGAGAGCAGCGTCGTCACATCCTTGGCCAGTGAGGTGTCCACGAAGCCGACGAGGGGAACGCGGGTTTCCTCGGACGCCCGGACTAGCTGGCAGATCGCCTGAATGTACCGATCGCCGACGTCTTCGAGCATGCCGGCCGCGAAGCTCACGACCAGACTGCCGTCGAAGAACGCGACCGGCGGGTGGCCGTCCCAGCCAGCATCGGCAAGCTGGGTCATGCGCTCGATCAGCGCGCTGACCTCGACCTCGAAGCGTCGGAGCGCGAGGTTCTGGTCGGCGCGTCCGAAGCCATCGCCGGCGTCCCCGGTCAGCTCGTCGGGGTGGACGATCTCGAACCGCGCGTCCTTCAGGTAGGGACGGTCCTCGCGGTGCGGATTTTCGAACCAGGCGACCTGGACCGCCGCGACCGGCAGCGAGTAATCTTTGGTTGGCTTGATCTCGCTGCCATCGACCGCGACGGTCGTCACGCCGGCGATCTGCTCCAGCGCCCATTCCCGCGCGGCCCGGTGGTGGGAGAAAGCTTCCGGGAAGGGCAGGAAGAGGCCCGAATGGCCGAGCCATTCTTCGCTCGGCAGCGCGCCGGGGTGCTCGGCATCGGCCAGGATCGCGTTCATGCCGGCGGCGTCGAGCTGGTCGAGCCGGGTGAGCGCCTGGTCGAATCGGCGAAAGGCCGCGGTCTCGCCCTCGGCGAAGGCGCGAAACCGCTCGGCGCTTGCTTCCAGTTGCTGACTCACGCGAACGGCATACAGCATCCTCAGCTCGGCTCGATCACGCGCGACCGCCCGTTTTCTCGCCCGATGCGGATCACGTGTCCGAAGAGACCGTCGAAGGTATCGTCGTGACTGATCACGACGAGCTGGTCGAATCCCTGAAGGCGCTGAACCTGGTCGCCCAGGTTGGCGCGGCGCTCCTGGTCGAGGTGTGCCGTCGGCTCGTCAAGGAAAGCGATGCGAACGTTGCTCACGTCGCGGAGGATCGCCAGCCGGACGGCCAGCGCGGCTGCCATCTGCTCGCCGCCGGAAAGCTGCGCGAAGCCGCGCGTCTCGCCACCGCGACGGGTGATGATCTCGTAGTCGGTGGTCCATTCCAGCTCGATGCCGGACTGGTTCAGGACGTCGGCGTTGATCCGGGTGGCCATGCGACTGATCCGGGCGAGAAGCCGGCGGGTAATCTCTGGCCCGGCGGCGCGGACCGCGTGGCGGAGGGT
>JBOGTX010000448.1:0-2533 GCA_050695695.1 Chloroflexota bacterium | reverse complement strand
GTTCGGCACCCGGTGCGCTATCATGGGCACATGCGCTCCGACACATTGACCCGCGAACAGATCGTCAGGGCGGCCATTGACCTGCTGGATGCCGAGGGTCTGGACGGCCTGAACATGCGCGCGCTGGGCAAGCGATTGGGCTCGGCGCCCACCGCGGTGTACTGGCACCTCGGCGGCAAGGATGACCTCGTCGCGCTCGCCGGCGATCAAGCGTGGAACGAGATCACTCTGCCCGATCTCACGACCACCGATTGGCGGTCCGTCGTGACGTCACTGGCCACCGACCTGTACGCGATGCTGACTCGCCACCCCTGGCTGGTCCGGGCCTTCGGCTCTTTCGTGGTGTATGGTCCCGGCAAGGCGCGTTACGACGACCACAGCATCGCGGTGTTCGAGGCGGCCGGATTCACCGGCCCGGGCGCCGACCAGGCGGCAACCACCATCCTCACCTACGTGCTCGGCCATGCCCTGGGCTCGGCCGCGACGGCCACCCTCCGGCGGAAGCTGAGCCGTGGCGGCGATCAGGCAGAAAAGCTCATGGGCGAGAAGATAGCTCGAGCCCGCGAGATCGCGACGCGGTTCCCACGCCTGCGCGTCCGCCTCGACACCGCCGGCGCCGACTACGCCGCGTCGCCCGAGGGCAGCTTCGCGTTTGGCCTTCGAGCCATCCTCGACGGCCTGGAAGTCCAGCTCATCGCCCGCGTCTAAGAAAGTGCGTACTCTAATGGCTGCTCGGCCAACTCGTCGATTGGCCTCAAACCATCGAGCACGAGATCGCAAGTGGACAACGCGGCGCGGTTGATGACGAGGTAGGCCACGCGAACCTGCCGATTCCCGCCGGGCGCCACCGGGCGATGAGATCGGCTGTCCCCGGCGGAGCGTCATCAGGTCACTGGCGAACGCCGGGGTCTTCCACTCGTTGGGATCCGCCCCTGCCTGGACCCATTCCCCGACGTCGCGCGGATAGGTCGAGACCGACGCGTAATCGTCAAAGAACAGGGTGGTGGCATCTTTGAGGAACGCGGCGGTTCGCTTGACCAGGGTTGTTTTGCCAGACCCGGATGGGCCGCCGATCGCGACGACGAACGGCTGCGCCGTGCCGTGGGTCTCGGTCACCTCGACGTACCTCGAAAATGGGTGGCGCGGCTGGCCAATCAGGGCTTGGATCGGACCGATTCGCCTGCCTGGTCGAGTATAGCATGAGCATCACCGGTGAACGGTCACCGACCGCAGGAGCTCGCGGCAAGGGAGCTCGCGGCATCCCTTGACGCGACTCCCGGCGGATGCTACGGTCTGGGGTAGCACGCGAAATAATCGGGATCCTCCCCGGGAGCTTGCCCTCCGGCGATTTCGCGTTACATCCAACGCTCTGGCAGGCAACTTGGAACCCAGCGTTATCCGAACGTCCGCGCCGTTGCTCGGCGAGGTCGCGCCGTTCTACCGCCGGCGACCGGTGGACGACATCCTTTCGTTTGCCTGTCTCGGCATCGCCCTGGTCTTCGCGGCGATCACCCGGCTGGGCTGGCCTGGACTGGTCCAATTCGAGTACGACGAGAGCTGGGCGTTGAGCGTCGCGTCGTCGATCGCCCGCGGGCAGGCATTGCCCCTGGTCGGCATTGGCTCGTCGCTGAACGTTCCCAACGCTCCCTTTTTCGTGTACCTGATGGCCCTGCCCGAGCTGCTCGGTCGCGATCCGTCGACCGCGACCGCTTTCGTGGGGCTGCTCGGCGCGGGCGCCGTCGCCGCGACTTATGGCTTCGCCCGCTCGCTTTTCGATCCGATCGCCGCCGGCGCCGCGGCAATCCTGTACGCGGTCAGTCCCTGGGGCATCATTTACAGCCGCAAGGTCTGGGAGCAAGACACTCTGCCGATCTTCGTCACCCTCGGCTTCTGGGCGCTTTTCACGAGCCTGCTGCGGGGCAAGCCCCGCTTGCTCGCGCCCGGTGTCGTGCTGTTAGCGCTCGCCACCCAGCTTCATCCGACGGCGTTCTTTCTCGCCGTGCCGGCGGCGGTCCTCGTGATCGGATCAGTCATCCTGGATCGCGCGCGGTCGGCGTCAATCGCTCGCTGGCTGGCGATCGGGCTGCTCGTCGCGCTGGTGACGGAGGCGCCGTTCATCGTCTGGCAGGCCGGACACGGCTGGCCGACGATCGCGGCGCTCGGCCACGCCGGCGGAGACCATGGCCAATTCGACCTGACCGCGTTTCGCCTGGCGGCAAGCGCGGTGGCCGGCAACGGCTACCCTTTGCAGGCGCAGGCGGCCAACCCATGGAAGCTAGCGAGCTTGATTGAAGCCGGTCTGCTGGTTCTTGGCAGCGCGGCGCTCGGCGCCCAGGCGCTTCGATCCGGTCGCGGTGCCCCACGCGCCGCGGCGCTCGCGATCCTCGCCTGGCTTGCCACGCCAATTCTCGCCCAAATCCACCATGGCGTCCCGCTCTATCCCCATTACTTCATCGTCCTCTATCCCGCGGCCTTCGTGGTCATGGGCGTCGGCGTGGCGACGCTGTGGGGAGCCGGGCCTCACCCCCTCGCC
>JBOGTX010000447.1:0-2619 GCA_050695695.1 Chloroflexota bacterium | reverse complement strand
CGTCGTCGAATGGTGCAGGAGCCGGTCGAGAATCGCCGAGGCCAGGGCCACGTCGGGGAACAGGCTCGCCCACTCGCCGTACGATTTGTTCGAAGTCAGGATGATCGATCCTTTCTCATACCGACGTGCCACGAGCTCGAAGAGCCAGTTCGCGGCTTGCCGATCCAAGGGCAGATAGCCCACTTCGTCGATGACCAAGACTTTCGGCCGCAGGTACAGCCGCATCTTCGCGCTCGCCGCCTCGGTCGGATCGGCAAGAGCGTCGAGAAGTTGTCGTACGGTGACAAAGGAGGCGCTGTACCCCTGCGCGATCGCCGCGCTTGCCAACGCGACCGCGATGTGGGTCTTGCCCACCCCCGGCGGTCCCAGAAGCAAGACGTTCTCCGCCTCCGCGACAAAGCGCAACGTGAGGAGCTCGGCGATCTGCTTGGGATCGACCCCGGGCTGAAAGCTGTAGTCGAAGTCGGCCATCGTCTTGTGATACGGCAAATGGGCCTGGCGCGTCTTGACTTCCACCGTGCGGGTCGAGCGCGCGCTGTGCTCCTCGTCGAGGAGACGATCCAGAAAGTCGAGATAGCTGCTGCTTTCGCGTCCGGCGTCCGCACAGATCCGATCCAACACCGTGGCAACCTGGCGCAAGCGCAGCTGCTCCAGGCGCGCCCGGACGCGCTCTTCAACGACTGGCGGCATACGCGACCTCCTCATAGATGGACAGATCGCGCAACTCAACCTGCGGCGCCTCGGGATAGAGGAGCGTCAGGTGCGTCGCCGCCCGAAGCTCGGCGTGCGGCAGCCCAGGGGCGACTGCGGCGGGAACGAGATCGCCGGTCACCTCCGCGACGCGGATCAGCGCTCCCTTCCCCGTCCGAAACATCACCGCGCCATCCACTCCTTCACGCACCTCGATCGCGCTTTTCGCCTGAGCCAGGGGGAGTTGATAGAGCGTTCCCCGATAGGACAGACGCCCGTCTCGTCCAACGTGCCGCACACTGTGATACGCCGTGTCGTAGCGCGGGCGCCCGACCAGCGTTCCGAGGAGCGGCGCCTCCCGGGCGTACCGCACCGCCACGACTTCCCCGTGCGTCGCATGCACCCGCTGGTCCGCTACCGTCTCGACCCACTCATGCGCCCGTTCATTCAAGCCGTTCAGATCCAGCCGCTTCTCGGCGATCTCGTGCGCTACCCGCACCCAGAAGTTTTGCCGCACGTACCCCACCGTGCGTTCCACTTTCCCTTTCGTTTGCGGGCGCCGCACCCGACAAAACGTCGGCGTGAACCCGTGGGCCAACGCGAAGTCCAGAAACCGTCCGGGAAAGATCGGCGTCCCATCCGCGCGTCGCCCCACGATCCCCGTCTTGAGGTTGTCGTAGAGAATCGTGTCCGCGATTCCCCGCGCCGCGAACGCCTGGACGTGACACTCCAAGAAGTGCTCCATGTCACAGCCGACGGTGAACTCTAACGTCTGCGCTCGGGAGTAGCCCAAGGTGTACACGAAGGCGTACAGCTTCCGCCACTGCTCCTCCGCCGGCACCCAGATCTTCCCAAACTCCGCCCAGTCCACCTGGGCTTGCTTGCCCGGCCCGGTCTCGTAACGTTCGGTCGCTTCCCGCTTGCGGGCCAGTTCCGCGCGAATCGGCGTCAACACGTCGCGCACGATCGAGATTTTTCCGTCATACCCCTGTTTGGTGATCTCATCGAGCAACACCACGCCGTTCAAACAGCCTTCCTCGATCCGTCGCTCGAGATACTCCCGATACGGATCGAGTTTGCTCGTCCGCTCGCCGCGCTTTCGCTCTTCTTTCGGTTTCCCCGCGGCCATCGCCTGACGCACCGTTTTCCGATCCCGCCCCGTGCGCCGGGCGATCTCACTCACCGACACCCCCTTGCGTGCCAGATCCCGAATCTCAATCCATTCGTCCACCCGTAACATTCCTTCCCCTCCCGACCTTTCCGGCAGGGAGTCTAGCTCAGGGTGGGGAATTTCACTTCGGTGCTTTTGGGGATTATCTCATCGTTGCTGACAGCTGGCGTGGGCTGCTCCCGATAGGCCGGTAGTTCCCGATAATAGCCCCAGAACCGGGCGAGGAACGCCGCCAGTGTCGCTTGCAGCGGCGCCAGATCGGGGACCAGCTTCTTGTAGTGGCGCCCCTCGTGGACCCAGCATAGCGCTAAATCCGCAGTGACCCCGGCGAACTGCGGCGCATCGTCACAGATTAACAGCCGCACAATCGGGGAGCCGTCCGCCGCGTGATAGGCGGCCACCGCCGTCGCATCCGCGATCCACCGCCGCTGCTGCGGTCCCAGATCGGAGAGGTGCTGGTCCAACAGCCTTTCCAGGGTCGCTTCATCCCAGAATTGGTCGTGGGGCAAGCGTGCGACGCGCTGGCGGATCACCTGAGAAAGGCCGGTCTGCTCCAGCCACTGCTCCGCCTCGCCATTGACGAGGAACGTCCGGGGTCGCCCGTTGCGCAGCACGTCGAGAACACTCAAGCGATCCTTGCTGGCCGTCGTGAACAAGGCGGTATACAGGGGATTGCAGAGGATCTGGCAGTGGTCGTTCTGCCCATTGACCCGCGTGCTCGTCTGATCCAGATGCTGCCACGGGCTACTCCGCAGCCC
>JBOGTX010000446.1:0-8587 GCA_050695695.1 Chloroflexota bacterium | reverse complement strand
AAGTAGGCCGGCACGGTGATCACCGCCTGGGAGACTTTCTCGCCAAGCTTGGCCTCCGCGTCCTGCTTCATCTTTTGGAGAATCATGGCCGAGATTTCCGGCGGGGCGTACGCCTTGCCGTTCATCAGGACCCGCACGTCGCCGTTCGGCGCCTCGTTGATCTTGTACGGCACGAGCTTGACCGAGCGCTGGACCTCGGAGTCCGAAAACTTCCGCCCCATGAACCGCTTGATCGAGTAGATCGTGTTCTCGGGGTTCGTGATCGCCTGTCGCTTGGCCACCTGGCCGACGAGGCGCTCGCCGGTCTTGGGATTGATCGCGACGACCGATGGGGTCAGGCGCGATCCCTCGGCGTTCTCGATCACCGTCGGTTCGCCGGCCTCGATGATCGCCATGACCGAGTTGGTGGTTCCCAGGTCGATACCCAGTACCTTTGCCATTTTAATGCCCTCCGCTCTCGAGCCCGGTCCGGGCTTCGGTTGTGAAGAAAGAAATTGTCCGCTTCCAGTTGGCGCTCCACGCGCCCGGGCGGGCCGAGCGCGGCGGGATCCGTGTTGGCCCACTCACCCGCACAATTCGGCCCACAGATTCGTCATGACCTCGCCAACGTATTGAATGGTCGCGATGGCCCGCTCGTAGCGCAGTCGGGTCGGACCGACCACGGCCAGGGCTCCGCCGCCGTGGCTGGTCCCGTAGCGCGCGCCGACGACGGCGCACTCGCGGAGCACCGGCCAGGGCACTTCATCGCCGATCATCACCCGCACGCCCGGGTGTTCGAGTACCGCGTCGGCCAGCTCGATCGCGACGGATGGCTGCTCGAACGCCCGCAGAATTTCCTGGGCCTTATCGCCTTTGGCAAACTCCGGTTGCGCCAGCAGCGTGCTCACCCCGGCGTGCGACACTCCCGGGACCGCCTGGCGATCCGCCCACCGCATCAAGTCGACGAGACAGTCCTGAACGGCGCGCTCGAGTGGCGACTCCGCCTTGGTCCAGGCCTGGATGTCGGGGGCCAATCGCCCGCGCAGCTCGGCGTTCAAACGGCGAGCGACCCAATCCAGCTCGTCCTGGCTGAGCGGCTGGGGCAGCACCAGCAGCCGCTGGTGGAGGGTTCCCTCGCCAAGCAGTGCGACGACCAGCCCGGCGCGCTCCTGGGTGGCGATGAGCTGAAGATGACGCAGCCGGCTCTGGCGAGCGCGGGGCAACGTGACGATCGCCGCGCTTCCGGTCGATTGCGCGAGCACCGTTGCCGCCAACTGCATCCACTGGCCAAGGTCCCGCTCGATCTGATGGAACAGGTGGTCGATCGTACGCCGCTGGTCCGGAGAAAGCTCGGTCGGGTGCATGAGGTTTCGAACGTAGTAGCGATATCCCTCGTCCGATGGCACGCGCCCGGCCGAGGTGTGGGGAAGATAAACGTAACCGGCCGACGCCAGGGTCACCATGTCGTTCCGGACCGTCGCGGCGCTGACCCCCGGGCAGTACTTGCGAACGATCGTATCCGAGCCAACCGGCGCGGCGGTCGCCAGGTATTCCGAAACTATCAAGCCAAGCACGGTTTGCTGGCGCTCGGTAAGCTCGTGATCGGTCCTCAGCACCATTAGCACTCAGATGTAGCGAGTGCTAACAAGATAACACCGGTGCCGTCGCCTGTCAAGGACACGTGGTCGTGCCGCTCGACCGGGCCCTTGCGTCGAGGCGTTCGGGCGTGATAGCATCAGCCAGGCCTCGATTTCGCGACCTCCGCGTATCGCCGGATCTGAACGCGTGTTTTCATGATTGTACGTGAGCGTAGACGCCGCGTGAGGCCGACCCCCCAGCGAAAGGAGCTCGGCTTCGAGTGGTGAATGGTGAACCGGACGAAGTCCTCGCGGTGCGGGCCCGGGACGATCGCGACGCCTTCGGGATTCTCTACGAGAGGCACGTTCGGCGGATCTACAATTACGTCTATTACCGGACCGGCAGCGCCGCGGACGCCGAGGATCTGACGGCGCGGACGTTCTTCCAGGCGTTGAGTAACCTGCACCGCTATCAAGTCCAGGGCGTTCCATTTTCCGCCTGGCTTTTCCGAATCGCGCACAATCTGGTGGCCAATTGGCATCGTGACACCAGCCGCCATCACGCTACGTCCACCGATGGAATCGCGGAAGTCGTGTCCGATGGCCGAAGCCCGCACGATTCGGCGGAGTCGGCGGAGGAACGCCGCGAGCTGCACCTGATGGTCCGACGACTGGCGTCCGATCGCCAGCAGTTACTCATCCTGAAGTACGTCGAGCAAATGTCCACCGAGGAGATCGCGACCGTGATGGGACGGAGCGAAGGGGCGATCAAAGCCCTGCTTCATCGGACGATCAAGAGCCTTCGGGATGAGCTGAGTCGCAGTCACATGGGGGAGAAATGAGTCAGTGGGTGGTGGCGGAGTTTATGTCACGGGTCGCCGAGCGGGTGAGTAACGCCGGCGGGGGTTTTGCCGCGCAGTTGGCGCGACGCCAACCGGAGCGGTGGGACCGGGGGCTCGTCGAGTCCCTGGACGATGCTTTTCCCTACGTCGAGCCCTCGCCGGAATTCATCCAATCACTGCGTCAGCAGCTTCTGGAAGCGGCGATCATGGTCCCCTCCGACATCGTCGCCACGTCTTCCATGGCAACGCGCCGTCTGCTCTACGGCATCGCGGCCGTCGGCTCGGTAGCATCCGCCGCGGTGATCGCCGTCGCGCTCTACCGGTCACGCGTCGCCCAGCGCCCGGCCGCCTGACCCCGCGCTAGCTCGGTCGCGGACCTAGCCGCGCGGCAGGTTCGCAAGGGCCGCTTCTTCCGCCGACCGCATGCGCTGCCGATCCGCGTCGGTCTCGTGATCGAAGCCGAGCAGATGCAGCAGACCATGGACCGTCAGGTAGGCGAGCTCGCGCCGTGGACTGTGCCCGTATTCGACCGCCTGGGTTCGAACCCGATCGTAGGAAATCACGACGTCGCCAAGGGGCCGTGCCGCGCCCGGGGGAACGGGAAAGCCACCGGGGCCTTCACCCTGGGAAAACGACAGCACGTCGGTCGGGCGATCCTGGTGGCGATACTCGCGGTTGAGCGCCTGGATCTCGGCGTCATCGGTGATGACCACGCTCAATTCGACTGGCTGGTCGATACCCTGGCTTTCCAGCGCGGCGCACACCACCTCCGCCAGCAGGTCACGATCGACCTCGCCCGCGAACTCGGGGGCGACGTCGACCTCGAGCCGCAGCCCGGGGCAGGGGCCGGCCCCGGAATCAGACGTTCTCATGCTTCACACCCCCCACGGCAATCACCGGGGCGATCTCCGCCGGGTACTCGATCCGCGGATGATAGATTCCTTGCAGCACCGACAAAAATGCCTCGCGGATCTGGTGCAGGTCGCTCATCGTCAACTGGCATTCGTCGAGCTGGCCGCTGCCGATTCGGTCGCGAACGATCTGGTCGACCACGGTCTGAATGTTCTGGGCCGATCGATCGCGGCACGAGCGCACCGTCGCTTCCACGCCATCCGCCAGCATCATAATCGCCGCCTCTCGACTTTGCGGCCGGGGACCGCCGTAGCGAAAGGCTGATTCGTCGACTGGCTGCTCGGCACCCTGGCTCGCCTGGCGGTAGAAGTACTGGACGAGCATCGTGCCGTGGTGCTGGGCGATCATGTCCCGCACGCGCATGGGAATGCGGTGCTTGTCGGCGAGCACCAGACCGTCGGTCACGTGCGCGAGGATCACCCGGGCGCTGGTGTAAGCGTCGAGCTGATCGTGGACGTTCTGGCCATCGTTCTGGTTCTCGATGAACGCGTACGGCCGGGTCAGCTTTCCGATGTCGTGATAATACCCTCCGATCCGGCAGAGCAGGGTGTCGGCGCCAATGATCGCGGCGGCGCGCTCCGCCAGGTTCGCGACCACGACGCTGTGGTGATAGGTCCCCGGCGCCTCGGTCAGCAGCCGCCGAAAGAGTGGCTGGCTCGGATGGGCGAGCTCGAGCAGGTTCATCGTCGTGGCAATCCCAAAGATGTGCCCGAGAAACGACACCGTTCCCAACGTCAGGGCCGCCGCCAGGCCACCACTGATCAAGGCGAGCAGTCCGTCGATCGCGAACTGCCGGGGATCGGAGTCGCCGTTCATCAACTGAAACGCCACGATCACGACAAAGTCGGCGACCGTCACGACGAGGGCGGCGACGCTCAGCACGTTGACCCGCTCCAATCGATGCACCGCCAAGGCTCCCAACCCTCCCGCCACCAGGGCCGAGACAACCAGCTCGAGCCCGGTATTCGCCGAGAGCCCGATGATAACGGCGAGGATGCCCGCCGCCAGCAGCCCGAGCTCGGTATCGAGCAGCATTGCCAGCAACATCGGGACCGCGGCGCTCGGGAAGAGGTAGCCGTAGTATTCCCGTCCGGGAATCGTCAGCTTGGCCGCGATCGCCTCGGCGAGCAAGAGCACCCCGAGCAGCAGCAGACGGCGCGGGCTTCCCGACACCACTGGCTGAAAACGGAACAGGTAGGCGCAAAGGAGTGTCGTGAGGGCCAGACTGATCAACGCCATCGCCGCCACGTCACGCCAGCGGATCACCGGATTGCGCAGTCCCGCCGCCTCGAGCCGCTCGACGTCGCTCTCGCTCACCACGTCCCCGTTGCGGAGGATCGTCTCACCCTTCTCGATCGTCACCTGGTGTGGGGGGACGGCATCCGAGGCCTCGGTTTGCGCGGCGCGCGTCGCGGACTGGTCGACCTCTTCCGTCGGCGCCACGAAGGATCGCGTCAGCGCGATCACGACCGTCGCCTCCTGATCGTCGATCGTCGGGTCGACCTGGGATGGAATCGCCGCCTGGACGTCCCCGACTTGCTGCGCGGTGATCGGCTGGCGCGTCGCCCGGTCGAGCAGACGCAGCGTTTCACTCGCGACGCGCTGCCACTGGGTATCGTCGAGGCTCAGCAGCGCGTTGGCCGTCGCGGGCGACAGGCTCAGACCAGGGATCGCGCTGAGCTGGCTCAGCTTGTCCGCGGTCGAGGCGGTCGACAGCCGAATTTGCGCGAGCTGAGACAACGCGCTGCTCGCCCGGTCGTGCGCCTGGGGCGCGGCGTTGGGTATCGACCGGTACACGTCGCTAACCGCGGCGGCGGCGCGTTGGCGGTCGCGCGCGGTCGCGATTTGACTGACGTAGGTCACCTTGAAGGGGGACTTGACGTCGTAGGGGCTGACGTCACCTTGATTGAGCGCGTAGCGACTGGGAAGGAACTGAAAAGTCAAGATCGCGAAGAGACCAAGCGCCAGCGTCAGACCGAACACGGCCAACTGCCATGATCCAGGGAGGCGCCGCACCGCCTTACGCCGCCTCCGGGCCCGCCGCGCGACCTCGTCCACTTGGTCCACCACGGACGGATTATAGGAGCGTGCGCCCACCATGTCAAATACGTTTCAAACGAACGGGTGCTTTCACGAAGGATCGGTCGCCGACTCGCTCAACCGGCGATCAAGATCGGCGGGCGTCCGCACCGTCGACACGCGGTCGAGGAAGGCGACGAGGGAGCCGCTCCGCGCCCGGAGGAGTCGAAGCTTGGCCTCGTAGGGATTCGCGGTCGCCGCGTAGCTGCCAAAGAACGCGAGGTAGGCGGTGTTCAGGCGACGAACGTAATAGCCGTCGAGCGCGAGCTCCTGGCGCGATCGGGCCATGTAGGCATCGGCGCCCGCCACGTCGTGCCGCGCCAGGTATCCCTCGACGGTCAGGCGAATCCCTCGCATGAGCGTCCAGAAATCCGGTCGCGCCGGCCCGCTCGAGACCAGCGTCGGCGGCGGGACGGGCGGCGCGACGTCGGTCGGCGCGTAATCGCGCGCGTAAACCGCCTCGCCAACTTCGTGCCCGACCATGTCGGCCACCGTCTCGTTGATCTCCCGCATCCCGTAGCTGTTGAAGTAGGACATACCCAGCGGATGCAGCGCGAGGTAGTGGTGGGTCCATTCGTGCGCCACGGTGATCAACAGATCCTGGACCGAGCCGTCGTCCGGTACCATGCTGGGATAGGCCGCGAGTCCGCCAATGCCGGTCACGATCGACGAAACGTCGAGTCCGTCGGCCCGTTGTTCCAGCCCGTCGATCTGGTTCGGACCAAGGCTCGCCTGGACCAGGACGCTCCCGATCAGCTCGATGCGATCGCGTGGCGCGACGACCAGCAGATCGGGCAGCGGTCCGAGCTGGAAGAAGACCCCGGGAACGATCTCCGGCCGCCGGAACGGAAACTGGTCCTCGCCACGCCAGGTCACCAGGCCCGACCGAACGTTCTCGCGACGAAGCTCCTCGCCGATCTGCTGGCTGATCGTCGCTTCGACCGCTGGTCGGATCTGGTCGAGCTGGGAATCGATCGCGTCGAGCTTCCGCTGAGCCGGCGCGGCGTCCTCGCCGGCGCTGGCAAAGCCACGGCGCGCCCATTGATTGTCGCGTTCGCTGCGGGCCCGCGCCTCCTGCTGACTCAGCTCCGCGTAACGGCGGACAACGGACGGGCCGCCGGTCATCGACCGACGGTCGACGAGCGACTCTCCGATCCGGGTCGACAGGGTCTGGAGCTCCCAGCTCCAGATCTCGAACCCCGACTGTCGGGTGATCCGCGCCAGGCGCCAGCCGAGCGTGGCGGGTGGCAGGCCCGAGGGGACCAGGAGGGCCGCCAGAAGAACCCACAGAAAGGTCAGGGCTCGACGAAGCATTCGTCGATCAACCGGCGCCAACCTGAATTGGCCCACGGCACCTACACCTCTCCGAGCGAGATAGTAACGCGCCCGCCGGGAAAGAGCAATTATGGAAAAAATAGAACGGCACGAGAGTTGCCAGCACCCTCCTGATCTGGGCGCTCCCACCGCGACACCCGCGACCGCGGGCGCTCGTCGGCCGCCCAAAGGTGGTTGGGAGGGTTCTAGGGTGATTTACCGGCAACGCGATACAATCGTCGACGATCTCCTCTTACGCGTCATCTATCCCTGGTTCACCGCGATGCACGCCACGCCCCTTTTCAGACTGGCCCATTTTTGGACTGTCCCGGTCCCAAACGTTCAGGCGGCCCTCCGGATGCCGGCGCGGCCAACCACGACTGGAGAAGAGGTACCGAGTGAAGCTACGCCATCTGAACCGCTGGGACGTGTCACCAGCTGAAGCGCGGGCGATTCAGGTCGAGCTCGCGGCTCAAGTCGTCCGGTCCGGCGACCCGACCGACGTACGAGTGGTCGCCGGTATCGACGTGGCCCTGCCCGACGGCGAGATCCGCGCGGCGGTGATCCTCGACTCCTATCCCGATCTGACCTGCCTCGAGGTTGCGATGGCCGATTGCCCGGCCGTCCTTCCCTACATTCCGGGGTTGCTGTCCTTTCGAGAAGCTCCCGCCGTCGTCGTCGCCTGCGAGAAGGTCGCGCTCGAGCCGGACCTCGTCATCGTCGACGGGCACGGCTACTCCCACCCTCGACGGATCGGTATCGCCAGCCACCTCGGCCTGATTCTCGATCGACCGACGATCGGCTGCGCGAAATCGCTCCTGGTTGGCCAGCACGGGCCGGTCGGCGACAACGTGGGCGACTGGACGCCCGTCGAGGCCAATGGTGACGTCATCGGCGCGGCGTTGCGCACTCGGGTGGGGGTCAAGCCGGTCTACGTCTCGGTCGGAAATCTCATTGGCCTCGAGCCGGCCATTCGCTGGGTGCTCGCGTGCTGTCGGGGTTATCGTCTCCCGGAGCCGCAGCGCCAGGCGCACCGCCAGGCCGGCTCGCGCTAATCGCCGATCACGACGGAAGGCCACCATCGTCGCCGATCAGGTAGTCGCGCCGTTCTTCGAGCAGCCAGCGCACGTAGGAGCGCTCGCGCTTCGCCTGTCGGCGCCACTCAGCTTCGGGGAAGTATTCGATCCGAACCTCGCGACCGCCGATCTCCTCGCTGCCCGAGAGTGCGGCCTCGACGCTGGCACGGTCGCCGCGTCCGACGACCACGAGGTCGATCGTCGTCGACTCCGCGTCTTCAGCGCGCAGAAACGCCACCCGAACGTCGCTCGCGCTTCGCAAGGCGTGGCGAAGCAGGTCTACCGGACGGGGAATCTTCCCAGCGATCGCCAGGAGCTGGCTCGAGAAGGGGTGATCGCCGACGAACTGGTAGAATCGCGCGTTCGCGACCCGCTCCCCGCGCACCAGCCCGGCAGCTTCGAGTCGCGCGAGGGCCAGTTGAATCGACCGGGGAAACCGCCCGGTGGCCCGGATCAGCTCGTTGACGTAGTAGCGCCGCCCGGGCTCCTGGCCCCAGAGGACCAGGAGGTCCACCAGCGCGCTCGACCCGAACAGCACGTCCGCGGCCTCGCGCGGGTCGGTCGTGGACGGCGCGACGTCGCGACCGGCCAATTTCTTCCGAGGCATCCGCCCTCCCCCATCCCGACCAGCGCGGAACCCTCGTGGCCGCCGTGGCAATCATACACCGAAACTATACGATATGCTACCAGGCCGCGCCGCGGTGCATCCGCGATGACGACCGCGGCGGAAGCGTCCGGCAGCGGTTGCCTCTCGTCGACCGACGACGACCGCGCGGTCGGGTATGGAGGCATCACAAGGTACCACAAT
>JBOGTX010000445.1:0-4510 GCA_050695695.1 Chloroflexota bacterium | reverse complement strand
CGGCGCCGCTCCGGGTTCCCCCTCGCCATCTCCGATGGAGAGGGGGCGAGGGGGTGATGCCGCGTCCCCGTTCCCCTGCCGGCCATTGTACCAATTCGCCGGCCGACTCATGCCCTCCGGTCGGAATGGATACGATCCGCTCCGCTTGCCCGACCCGTGGCGCGGTGGTACGATGCTCCATACCCGTTCGAACCCATCTACCCGAGGAGAGCAGCGATGATCGACTCGCCCGTCCGGGCAAGCCTCGACTTCGACGCGCCGGGTCGGCAGGTCGGGCAGCTCCAGATACCCCGATCGTCCAACGAGAGCGGCTGGTCGAGCCTCTACGTGCCGGTGATCTGTCTCAAGAACGGTAACGGCCCGACGGTGCTGGTGCTGGGCGGCAACCACGGCGACGAGCCGGAGGGCCCGATTGCCGCGCTCAAGCTCGCCCGCGACACCCGCCTTGCGGACGTTCGGGGCCGACTGATCGTCATCCCCTGCCTGTCGCCGGAGGCCGCACGCGCCTTCACCCGCCTCTGGCCGAGCGGGGCGAACTTCAACCGCGCTTTTCCCGGTTCCCCGGACGGCTCGACCGACCAGCAGCTCGCCGACTACTTGACCCGGGTCCTGATTCCGATGTCCGATCTGGTCTGCGACATCCACAGCGGCGGCCGCTCGATGCTCGCGCTGCCCTGGTCGGAGATGCACCTGGTCGAGGATCGCGAGCAGCGGCGCCGGATGGTCGAGGCGATGCTCGCCTGGAATACCGACTACCACTTCGTTTATATCGACGTCGCCGGGGGCGGACTGCTGGTCGGCGAGGCCGAGCGCCAGGGCAAGATGACCATCGGCACCGAGCTGGGCGGCGGCGGCCACTGCACCGCCGCGATTCACCGTCTCGCGATGGCTGGCCTGACGAACATGCTCCGCTGGCACGGCGTCCTGGCGGGCGAGGTGGAAACGCGGGAGTCGCTCGGCAAGCCGCCGGCGGTCATCCTCGAGGCGCTCGACCCTGACGATTACCTGCTGGCGCCGGAGAGCGGCCTGTTGGAAATTCTGGTCGACGTCGGCGAGCGCGTCGAAGCCGGTCAGGCGGTTGCTCAGATCCATTTCCTCGAGCGGCCAGACCGCGCCCCGGTTGGCGTGGTGGCGCGGACCTCCGGTCTCGTCTGCACGGTTCGGGCCATCGCGCCCACCCAGCAGGGCGACTGCGTGGTCGTGATCGGCCAAATCGGCGACCGCGAGTCGCTGCTCGACGGCGAGGTGTAGAACGACGATGGCCAGCTCTCTCAAAGTCGGCGTCGCGCGCGCGGACGTCACTCCGCCCTACGGGTTGCCGCCCGGCTGCTGGCGACTGCGGACTGGCCTCGCGGTGGGATGCCGCGAGCCGATGCTCGCCCAGGCGATGGTCTTCGACGACGGCGAGCGTCGGGCGGCGATCGTGACCGCCGATCTGATCTTTGTCAGTCGCGAGACCACCGACCTGACGCGCGAACGGGTGCGGCGACTGACCGGGATTCCGCCGGAGGCGGTGCTGATCAACGCCGCGCACAACCACGGTGCCCCCAGTCTGACCCGCGGCTCCGGCGTGGCCGCGCTCGCCAACGCCTCCGGCTTCGACGGCTACCTCGAGGTGCTGCCGGATATCCTGGCCGGCGTCGTGTACGCCGCCGACCGTCTCCGGCGGCCGGCGAAGGTCGGCGCCACGGTGACCCGCGCGCCCGGCCTTTCGACCAACCGGGTCCACCATGAGGCGGCGGTCGACGATTCGGTCACCGTCGTTCGGGTCGACGACGAATCGGGAACGCCGCGGGCGATCCTGGTCTCCTTCGCCTGCCACCCGATCACCCTGGGCGGCCAGACGCTGCTCTGGCACGCCGAGTACCCCGGCGCCTTGCGGGCCGCGGTCGAAGCGGCCCGGCCAGGCATCGAGTGCCTGTTTCTGCAGGGCTGCACCGGCGACGTCGCGCCCTGGAACTACTGGTTCGGCAACGACGCGTCCCTTCCCCACACCTACGAAAATCGCGACCACCTGGGACGGTCACTCGCCGAGGTGGTTCTCGAGGCGCTGCCCGGGATCGAAACCCGCGCTTCGTGTCGGGTGGCGGCGGATTCCTGGCGCTTCCCGCTCCAGCGGCGCCGGCTGCCCTGGTCGGAGGCCGAGATCGCCGCGGTCCAGGCGCGCCTGAGCGGCGCGGTCGAGCCGGATTACCCGGAGGTCTGGCCCGATGACCTGCACACGATGAGCTCGGCGCAGCGCTTTCCCCTGTATTACCAGCGCGCGGCGGTGACGATGTACGCCGACATGAAGCGTCGGGAGGATGTGCCGCTTGATGTGGAAGTACAGGGCGTCGCGATTGGCGAGACCGCATTCGTCGGCAACCCGTTCGAGCTCTTCAACCAGCAGGGCGTCCGGATTCGCGAGCGCAGTCCCTTCGCGACGACCCGGGTGCTCGGCTATTGCGACGACGGACTTGGCTACCTGCCGGGCACCGACGACTTCGATCGCGTCGCGGAGATTCCCCTGGACGAGATTCTGGATCAGGACCGCTACCGCTGGGCCTACGGCATCTCCAACAGCAACGTCGCGCGCGGCGGGGTCGAGCACTTGATCGATCGGAGCGCCGAGCTGCTCGATCACCTGCACGCGCGGATAAGGGAGTAAAGAATATGGCGATCCGACTTTACGTTGGCACCTACACGACGAAGCTGGGCCACGTCGATGGCAAAGGGGAAGGCATTTACCTCTACGACGTCGACCCAGCCACCGGTCGCCTGACCCACCGCACCACGACGCCAGGACTGGCCAATCCGTCCTACCTCGCGCTCGATGCGCGGCAGCGCTTCCTCTTCGCGGCCAACGAGGTGAAGGAGAACGCCGGCCAACCGGGCGGAGCGGTCAGCGCCTTCGCGATCGATCCGGCGAGCGGCGGGCTGACCCCGCTGAACCACCAGTCGACGCGCGGCACCGACCCCTGCTATCTCTGCGTCGATCGAACCGGCCGCTGCGTGCTGGCGTCGAATTACAGCAGCGGCAGCGTCGCGGCGTTCCTGGTCGGAGCTGACGGCCGATTATCACCGCTGACCGACTTCGTTCAGCACGCCGCCGGGGAGTACAATCCCAAGCCGCCGCCTGGGCCGCACGCGCACTCGGTCAATCTGTCGCCCGACGAGCGGTTCGCGTTGGTGGCCGAGCTGGGACTCGACGCGATCCTGGTCTACCGCCTCGACGTCGAGAACGGCAAGCTGACGCCGAACGATCCCCCCTCGGCGGCGCTCAAGCGCGGCGCCGGTCCGCGTCACCTCGCTTTCGCGCCAAATGGGCGATTTGCCTACGTGATCAATGAGCAGGGCCTGTCGATGACCGCCTTCGCCTACGACGCGACGCGCGGCGCCCTCCGGGAGATCCAGACCCTCTCGACGGTGCCGCCGGGGATCAGCGGCCGCGACTCGACCGCCGACGTTCACGTGCACCCGTCGGGGCGCTTCGTCTATGGGTCGAACCGCGGCCACGACAGCATCGTGATCTTCGCGGTCGATCCGACAACTGGCAAGCTCAGCCTGGTTGGCCACGAATCGACCCGGGGACGCACGCCCCGAAACTTCGCGATCGATCCGAGCGGAGCAACCCTGTACGCGGCGAACCAGGATACCCACAGCGTGGTGAGCTTCGCGATCGACGCTCAGACCGGCCGCCTGACGCCGACCGGTCAGGTGACGGAGGTCCCATCGCCGGTCTGCCTGAAGTTTTCAGTCATTTGAAAGAGTCCGCTCATGAAGCATCGCGCGTGTTGCGCGCGACGCCGGAGAGACCTCTCTCCCGGCCTCTCCCCGGCGCGGGGAGAGGAGCTGCCAAGGAATGTTCTTCCTTGGGAGTCCCCGCTCTCCCCGCGCCCGGCGTGTGAACGCCCCGGCGTCTGGGATGAAGAGCGGGACAGGGTGAGAGAGGCCCCCTCCGCGTCGCGAGCAAAATTCGGGGTGTGTCAGGAAAGCCCTGGCAAGAAAAAGGGAGGAAGTCATGGCAATCGTCTCCGAGCGCGGCGTCTACGAGCGATTGGGAGTTCGCCGGATCATCAACGGCATTGGCACGGTGACCCGAGTTGGCGGATCGCTGATGCCCCCTGAGGTTGTCGAGGCAATGGCCCTGGCGTCGCGCTCCTACGTGGATCTGGACGAGCTGCACCAGAAGGCCGGCGAGGTCGTCGCGCGGTGCACCGGCGCCGAAGCCGGCTACGTCTGCGCCGGCGCCGCGGCGGGCCTGGTCCTCTCGACCGCGGCTTGCGTCGCGGGGTCCGATCCGGCCAGGATTCGCCGTCTTCCCGATACCTCGGGCATGAAGAACGAAGTGATCATGCACAAGTCCCATCGCAATGGCTACGACCACGCGATTCGCCAGGTCGGGGTGAAGCTGGTCGAGATCGGCTTCGCGAACTCGACCGCCCCCTGGGAGCTGGAATCGGCGATCGGGCCGAACACCGCGGCGGTCGCCTACGTCGTCGCGCCGTGGCTCCAGCGCTCCGCCGCGCTT